>JAMASZ010000126.1 GCA_023301585.1 Alphaproteobacteria bacterium
ACCCCCAAGAAACTCGATGATAGTCGAAAGAAAGGTCAGGTAGCACTCTCGCGTGAGGTGAATAACTGGTTGATGTTATTTGCTGGTACAATCGTTGTCGTGGTCATGGGACCAAGCGCGATGAGCGAGCTTAAAGATATAATGCGTAGTTATATTGAAAAGGCCCATATCATGCCCGGCGTTCCTGGTGGATTTGGTTATATTTTTGGTGATGCGTTTTGGGCGGTTATTGGTGTGTTGGCGTTGCCGCTGATGTTTTTGATGTTCATCGCTTTTTTAGGTCCGTTCATGCAGGTAGGTCCGTTAATAGCGCCACAAGTTTTAAAGCCAGATGTTTCAAAAATCTCGCCGTTAAAAGGGTTTAAACGATTATTCTCAATGCGTTCTTTAATGGAGTTCGTAAAAGGAATTCTAAAAATTGCGATTATTAGTGCCGTGGGCATTATCCTTATCTATCCGTATTTTGGCGGTATTGAACACTTCATCGGTATGCCTGTGCCAGCCATGCTGGAAGAGCTGACGACCCTTGTTGTTAAATTAATGTCGGGAATTTTGGTTGTCTTGATGGTGGTGGCGGTCATTGATCTAGTGTATCAGCGATACGAACACCACAAGAAAATGAAGATGACTAAGCAAGAAGTTAAGGACGAGTATAAGCAAACAGAAGGGGACCCGCATGTCCGTGCGAAGTTAAGGCAGTTGCGCCAAGAAAAAGCACGTGCGCGTATGATGCAGGCTGTGCCCGAGGCTGATGTTATTATCACCAACCCGACCCACTTTTCCATCGCGTTGAAATATAACCCCGATGAAATGGACGCGCCTGTGTTGCTAGCCAAAGGGGTTGATGAAGTGGCGATGCGTATTAGGGAAGTGGCGAAAGAGCATGAAATTCCGTTATACGAGAACAAACCACTGGCGCGCGTGTTATATGACACGGTTGAAATTGACCAGATGATTCCAGCCGAGCATTACCAAGCGGTGGCGGAAGTTATTTCCTATATCTTCCAATTAAAGGGAAAACTCAACTGATAGGCGCAAATGCGCTGGTCACTTAAGCAGAATCTATGGCATTCTTGCTGAATCATGAGTCAAAAAGAAAACGCCCTTGAATTTGTAAAAAACCAAGAAGAGAGAGCTTCTGTCGTAGAAGACGAAGATATGCGTCCGCGTGAGGTCGCTATCAGCACAGCATTTTTAGCGTCTTATGTTTCTTGCTGTATTGTTTTTGCGATTTTATTACAAAAAGATACGTCCCATTTCGTGGTTGCTGGATTGTTGATTATTATCATTGGTATTCTTTTAATTTGGATACATCGCTACATCAATCGACTGCTGACTAAAGAAAAACACAGTAACTTACTGCAAGATATTTTTGGTGGTGATTATACCGCTTTTATTGTGACAAATGAGCGCGGTAGAACGATTTACTATAATGAATCTTATCTTGAGTTATGTGGTTTAAAGCCATCAAAAGAGCCAACATTACATCACTGGATTTCAAAGTTTTCAGATCAAGTGCAGGTTAGTAACATTTGTAAAAAGCTTGCGGAACAAGCGTTGCTTAAAGGCAGTGAAACGACAGAGATATATTTAGCCAATGAAGAGGGTAGTCAATCTTTCTTGGTCACGGCACGCGCGGTCACTGACATTAAAGGGGCGGTGCATTGGCAGTTTAAGGACATTACAGAAAAAGTGGAGCGTGAGCGTTCATTACGTGAAGAGCGTGAGAAGCTAATTGATTTTACTGATAACTCGCCCGTCGGGTTTTTCTCCGTTGATGAGCAGGGGCGTTTCTTATTTGTGAATGCAACGCTGGCACGTTGGTTAGGGAATGACATTAAGCGTCTTTTAAGTCGTGGGCATTTGCATACCTACCTTGATGCGCCACCAAAAAACTCTAAGCCCTATGATATTGTCGAAAATGGCGCACCGCGTCAGGTTGCAGAAGTCATGATGAAAGGTCCTGCAGGCAAGACTTTCTTAGCGAGCATCAACCAAACGGTGGTCACGGAAGAAGATGGACGCGTCAGAACAAGAGGTGTTGTCTACGATTTAACCCAAGAACGCGAAATGCGTCAGGCGTTGAAAGCATCGGAAGACCGTTTCCAAAGGTTCTTTGAGGAAGCACCGCTGGGTATTGTTCTGGTTGATATGAAAGGTGTCATTAAAGACTGTAATATGGCTTTTTCGACGCTGGTTCAAACGGGTATCAAAGATTTAGAAGGTAAGTGTTTAAAGAAATTAATGGACAGCGATAGTAACGGTGACATTTTTTCAATGATTACAAACATTGAGCAAGGGCGAAAAATGCAAGCGCCGATTGAGATATCGTTATTAGATTCTAAGGAAAAATTAGTAACGACACAAATGCACGCAAGGCGCTTTAAGCAAAGCGATGATATCGTGTTGCACTTCATTGATTTAAGTGAACAAAAAGATTTAGAAAATCAATTTGCGCAATCGCAAAAGATGCAAGCTGTTGGACAGCTGGCTGGTGGCGTAGCGCACGATTTTAACAACTTGCTGACCGCCATTATTGGTTTCTCTGACTTGTTATTATTGCGTCATAAACCAGGGGATCCGTCCTTTGGTGACATCATGCAGATTAAACAAAACTCAAATCGTGCGGCGAATTTGGTGCGTCAATTATTGGCGTTCTCACGACAGCAGACACTGCGTCCCAAGGTTCATGATGTTACGGATATCCTAACCGAGGTGTCACACCTTATCCGCCGTTTGATTGGTGCTAACATTGAATTTGACCTTAATCATGGCTCAAGTTTGGGGCTTATTAAGGTTGATGAAGGGCAAATGGAACAAGTGCTGATTAACTTGGCGGTGAACGCGCGCGACGCCATGGATGGTGGCGGTAAGCTTAGTATTTTCACAGAAAACTTTGATAATAAGCGTACAAAGAAATGTGTTGAAGATGATATGCCGCCAGGGAGATGGGTGAAGGTATCCGTGAAAGACTCTGGTTGTGGTATAGCGCCAGAAAACTTTAGCCGTATTATCGAGCCTTTCTTTACCACGAAGGATGTGGGGCAGGGCACAGGCTTGGGGCTTGCGACTGTTTACGGAATTATCCGTCAAACAGGTGGGTTTTTAGACATTAATAGTAAGGTTGATAAAGGCACAACATTTACGATTTACTTCCCAAGGTTATCCGAAGCCGAAGCGTCCAAAGCAGAAGAAGAGGCGCCTGTTGTGGTTGAACAAGTCGCAAAAGACCTAACAGGGACTGCGCGTATTTTGTTGGTTGAAGATGAAGACGCCGTTAGAACCTTTAGCTCACGAGCGCTAACAAATAAAGGTTACGAGGTTTTGACGGCTGAGCATGGTGGTGCCGCTTTGAATTTGATGGAAAACCAAGAAAACAAAGACATTGATTTACTTATTACAGATGTGATGATGCCCGATATGGATGGTCCAACATTGGCGCAACGTATGCG
The DNA here is from genome assembly GCA_023301585.1 of Alphaproteobacteria bacterium. GTDB lineage: Bacteria > Pseudomonadota > Alphaproteobacteria > Micavibrionales > Micavibrionaceae. The sequence continues at coordinate 3,453 of JAMASZ010000126.1, forward strand.
CCAAGATAGCCCCGATTTAAAAATTATTTTCATCTCTGGCTACACAGAAGATAAGTTGAAAGATCATATGGGTAAGAATATATACTTCCTGCCTAAGCCGTTCACGCTGACTTTATTGGCAGCTAAAGTTAAAGAAGCATTAGAGAGTTAGGAATGACGATGGAATATTTACACACGATGGTTCGGGTTCATAACTTAGAGGAATCACTGGATTTTTATTGTAATAAATTAGGGTTAATAGAAATTAGCCGTAAGGAAAATGAGGGCGGTCGATTCACATTGGTATTTTTGGCGGCCGAGGGCGATAAAGAAGCGGCGAATCAATCGAAAGCGCCTATGGTCGAGTTGACTTATAATTGGCCTGATGAGGACGGCAAGGTCGAAGAATATGACGCTGGGCGTAACTTTGGTCACTTGGCATACCGAGTCGATAATATCTATGAGTTTTGTGAGAAGTTGCAAGAATCGGGCGTGACAATTAACCGCCCACCACGTGATGGGTATATGGCGTTCATTAAATCGCCTGATGGCATTTCCATAGAGCTTCTTCAAAAAGGGGATTCGCTGGAAAAAATTGAACCTTGGGCGAGCATGAAAAATTCTGGAAGCTGGTAAATCGTTACTCAGTATGGTTTTTATAACTTATCCAAAACAATTGTTCTTTTTTTGTTCTTTTTTCTGGACAGTGAGAACAAATGGTGTACATTAGTATTACTGAATAACACTTTCTACCATTCAAGACGAAGATATGTGCGTAACAAATCTTGATTTATTGAAGACCTAGAAGGCTTATGTAACAAATAAAGGAGAGAACAAATGGCTGTAACCCCAATGAAAAAAGATGAGTGTAAAATGCATAAAAGTAATGATGAAAAGAACAAAGCCTTAGATGCTGCGCTAGGACAAATTGAGCGCGCCTTTGGTAAAGGTTCTGTGATGAAATTATCAGCTGATAATAACCCAATGGAAGTTGAATCAATTTCAACGGGGTCATTAGGGGTTGATATTGGTTTAGGAATTGGTGGTCTTCCACGTGGCCGTATCACAGAAATTTATGGTCCGGAAAGTTCTGGTAAAACAACCTTGGCACTACATGTTATTGCGGAAGCTCAAAAAGCTGGCGGTACCTGTGCGATTGTTGATGCGGAACATGCTTTAGACCCAGCTTATGCGAAGAAATTAGGCTGTGATGTTGATAACCTTTTAATCTCACAACCAGATGCTGGTGAGCAGGCACTAGAAATTACAGATACACTTGTGCGCTCAGGTGCTTTGGATGTCATCGTCGTTGACTCTGTTGCGGCACTTGTTCCGCGCGCAGAACTTGAAGGCGATATGGGTGACTCTCATATGGGGCTTCAGGCACGATTAATGTCACAAGCATTACGTAAGTTGACAGGCTCTATTTCGCGCTCTGGCACGGTTGTTATCTTTATTAACCAAATTCGTATGAAAATTGGGGTTATGTTTGGCTCACCAGAAACAACAACTGGTGGTAACGCGTTGAAGTTCTATTCTTCTGTTCGTTTAGATATTCGCCGTATTGGCGCGATTAAAGATCGTGATGAAGTTGTTGGAAACCAGACACGCGTAAAGGTTGTTAAAAACAAAATGGCACCTCCATTCCGCCAAATTGAATTTGATATTATGTATGGTAAAGGTATCTCCAAAACTGGTGAAATTCTTGATCTTGGTGTTCAAGGGGGCTTTGTTGAAAAGTCTGGTTCTTGGTTCTCCGCAGAAGGTGAGCGTATTGGGCAAGGTCGTGAGAATGCAAAGCAATACTTACTTGATCATCCTGACATGATGGCAACATTAGAGTTGAAAATTCGTGAGAATGCAGGGTTAATGTCCGACGCAATGTTGGTTGGTCCAGAAGATAGTGATGAGCCAGTATTAGAAGTCGTTGAAGATATAAAGCCAACACCGAAAAAAGCAAAGTAGGGGAGAGTTACCATGAATTTTAATGTCATTGAAATACAAGAAAATTTAATTGCTCAAAACGTCATGTCAAAGCGCTCCGTTATTTCGAAAAATGATCGTGCGTCTTGCGAGAAATATATTTCAAATATTACAGATAGATTTGCCCATAAAGATTATGAAGGATCTCATGATATGTGGTGGGCTTGCAATGATGGTGAACCAGTTAGATGGTTCTACTACATTGAAAATTAAAGTGAAAAACTAATTTAAAAATTTTTTAGAAGATAATTTTTAAGAATAAAACCTCTTATGTGTTCCGTTCCTCTCTTCGGGATTGCATAAGGGGTTTTTGTTTATCTGTATTGTTAATATGCGACGTAAACGTCACACAGATATTAAATTGTTCTTAGGTTTTTAGAAGAGAGTTAACCACGTTCGCGCATGATGCGTTGTTTATCACGGTTCCAGTCGCGTTTCTTTTCAGTTTCGCGTTTGTCGTGTTCTTTTTTACCTTTACCAAGGGCAATTTCTAACTTCACCATTCCGCGTTTGTCGAAATAGAGTTTTGTTGGAATGATGCTGTACCCTTGGCGCGCAACAGCCCCCATGAACTTATCCATTTCACGTTTCTTAAGTAAGATTTTTCTTGGGCGACGCGGTTCGTGTTGTAGGTGTGGGCTTGCTTGTTGGTATTCAGAGATATGAGCATTTAATAAATGAAGGACGCCATCTTTCTCAGCAACGTGAGATTCTGCAATCATGCCCTGACCGTGACGAAGCGACTTTACTTCTGTGCCTGTCAGCATGATGCCTGCTTCGGTTATATCCTCTAGGGCGTAGTCAAAGCGCGCACGTTTATTATCGGCAACAACGTGATCTGTCGATATTAACCCGCCTTTGCCTTTTTTCTTTTTGTTAGCCATGCGCTTTTATCGGCGCTGAGTTGGCTGCTACTAAACCTGCGTGTTTCATTGATGTTTTTAATACGTCTTCACATGCGGGTGTTGCTGGAAGAAGTGGAAGGCGTAGGTTGTTTTCACAGAGACCTAATTGATTAGCCACATATTTAACTGGCGCAGGGGACGGTTCCATGAATAAATCCTTATGAAGGAATGACAACGCGTCACGACAACGTGCAATTTCTTTCAGGTCATTATTTTCCCATGCATTAAATAAATCCGCACACATTTTAGGGGCAATATTAGAGGTAACAAGAATTCCCCCATGACCGCCTTGTGCTAAAAATGCTGTGTATGTTGAGTTTTCGCCCGTTAGTTGGCAGAAATCATCGCCAATCATGTTGCGAAGAATTAAAGGGCGTTCAAGGTCAGCTGAAGCATCTTTCAGACCAACAATGTTTTTAAGCTCTGATAAGCGCGCCATTGTTTCTAATGAGATATCGACCACACTACGCCCAGGTATGTTGTAAACAATTACAGGTATATCAACGCTGTCGTTGATTGCTTTGTAATGTTGATACAAACCTTCTTGTGTTGGTTTATTGTAGTAAGGAGTAACAATCAACGCGCCGTCCGCGCCGTCATCTTTTGCTTCTTGTGTTAGCTCTAAAGCTTCGCGGGTATTGTTAGACCCTGTTCCAGCAATAACTGGCACGCGTTTATCAACGATTTCTACACAGCGTTTAACTAGTTTCTTATGCTCATCATGTGTCAGAGTTGGAGATTCTCCAGTTGTTCCACATGGAACAACACCGTGAATACCCTGATCAATTTGCCATTCAACAAAATTGTCGTAAGCAGACCAATCAATTTCACCACTTTGGGTGAAGGGTGTAATGAGAGCTGTAATAGATCCTTTAAACATGTTCATTCTTTCGCATTTTTAACTGTATTGTCTTGAAAAACTAGCGCTACCCTATAGATTATAAGGAATTCGTGCAAGAAAAAGGATGTCAAAGCCCATGTTAAAAGGCGCTTATAGTGGTTATTACGTGAAAATTTTGACCCTCGTGGTTTGTTTTATGATGATTGGGGGGCATTGTGCATCAGCAGCGTCGTCTTCAGTTATTAAAGCGTTAAAGCAGGCAGATTCAAAAAATTACGGTCAAAGCCGTCAAACGATGACCAATGTGCGCGATAGAACAGAGCGCGATACCTATACATGGTTTGTGTTGGCTAATAACAAATCTGGCGCAGATTATGCGACGGCGACTAAGTTTATCAATGAGCACCGTAATTGGCCGGGGATTGATAAAATTAAAGCAAATATGGAGAAATCTATTCCGAGTGGGGTTAGTAATTCACAACTTGTATCTTGGTTTTCGAAAAACCCACCTGTCAGTGGAAAAGGAATGATGCGTTATTTAGACGCGATGATTTCCATGGGGCGCGTGCAGGCATTGAAACCAGTGTTGCAAAAATGGTGGGAGACGGCTGATATATCGCGCGAAGATCAGCGTGCTATTTATGGACGATATAAATTATATTTTACTCAAGCTAATCATGTTAAGCGCATGAATTACCTTTTTGGTAAGGGCTCACGTAGTAATGGGCTAGCGATGGGGGAAGCCATTGGTGGTAAATATGCTTCGCTAGCGAGAGCACGAAATAGCTTACAGAGCGGAAGTGGTAATCCTAATGGGGCGATTGGCGCGGTGCCAGCTAGCTTGCAAAATGATGAAGGGCTTTTATTTGATCGCATGAAATGGCGTCGTAAAAAAGGTCATACGCAGGGCGCAATTGAGATTTTGAATAATGCACCACGTGCATCGCAGATGCAAAATCCATCTGCTTGGTGGAAAGAACGTCACATTGTTGTTCGCCGATTGATGGAGAATAAGCAATATAAAACAGCGTATCGCGTTGCGTCTTCACATAAACAAACAGAGGGTTTTCCGAAGTCGCAAGCTGAATGGATATCAGGGTTTTTGGCGTTACGTTTTGTAAATCAGCCTAGCAAAGCCTTTACACATTTTGAGAAGCTTTATAATTCATCGAAGAGTCCTATCAGTAAAGGGCGTGGCGGTTATTGGGCAGCGCGTTCTGCTAGTGCCTTGGGGCAAAAGCAAGTAGCGGATAAGTGGTATCGTGCTGCGGCAAAATATCCAGAGGTTTATTACGGGCAAATGTCTTTAGAGGCGCTGGGTCGTAGGGCGAGTAAGTTTAATTTAAATGTACC
>JAMASZ010000127.1 GCA_023301585.1 Alphaproteobacteria bacterium
GGGTCCAAACTCAGGTCTGTGGCGATGCGTTTTTCCAAAATTTAATTTGAAATGACAAGAGACGTCAAGACATCAAGTCACCCAATCCACCTAAAATCCCATCGGTGTCGTAAGTGGGCCATCGGTCTCGTAAGTGCACCATCGGTCTCGCAAGTAGACCATGGACCATCGGTCTCGTAAGTGGCCCATTGGACCATCGGTCTCGTAAGTGGACCATCGGTCTCGTAAGTGAACCATCGGTCTCGTAAGTGAACCTTGTCAGGCCATGTGACACGACTTACGTGAATCTGCTTCCAGTGCCTATTTTCTACCGAAAGCTCGGTTATCTCCCTGTAACACTCTTGTAAGAAAAGTAATCAAACATGTCGGACGACGCAAAAGGGTTTCGCCAAAACACGCGGCGCGGCATTCCCCTGAACAATCCACACCTGTTGTTGGCGTTACATCCGTAAACGTAAAAGGTCAGGTTCCACGCACTGTAATAATCTGTAAAATTCGCGACGCATGTCCTTTCGATCTCCTTCTTGATTTGTGTAAAGGAGGTAGTAAACTCAAGGACACCGCTTGAGAACAGCACGCATGACTTCGGCGGCTTCGTTCTGAGGTAGTCCAAAATGTCACCCGTGTACGATTTGCTGCACGCGTGACAACCCTGAATATCAACACAGACGTCTCCGCAACCATAGGTTGGCCCGATGGTTTTTTCCGTGATGTACGATATGACACCGCCCGTCCGGAGGCCGAGGTGTGGCGAACCTAAAACAACAAGCTCCTTTTTCATCTCAGTGGCACACCGCGACGCCCGTTGAAACAACACCTTTTTTTTCACGTTTCTCACCACTAGTGAGTCAATGCAACAGCACACGAGGTAGACAAATACCAGGGTCTTGAGATTCATGCTTTCCAAACTCCCTCATTTTATGTCCATATTTTGATTTGCCGAAAACGTCGCGCCGTTTGTCTGCACAGACGACAGATGTTTGAAAAAACTGCGCGGTGAGTTTTTTATGTTTGCTAGTGGTATCAAACAATACAAAAATCATGCCTGCCAGTAAAAGTTATCCTACCGAGTTGTCTTTTCAAACTGCGGATTGGTCGTGCCCTCTGGTTTGTCAGCAGTGCGAGCACACGACAGCAAACGGCGTTCAGTGCAAGAACAGGGTTTGTTTTGGTTTTCCCTTGTGCTGGATGCACAATTCTCTGAGATACGGTGTGAAAAGCAAAGACTCGACAATCCCGAATGCTGGCAAAGGGTTGTTTGCAACCAGAAAGCTTCCAAAAAACTCGTGGATTTGTCCCTACGTTGGTGAAAGCACCACGATGACCTGTATAAATCAGCGTTACCCTGGCGACACGACTGCTTCGTATACAGAACAGATGCCGGGCCCGCAACAGATTGCCGTAGACGCTGCCTGCAGCAGGGGCATTGGTTCTTTGGCGAACGCCCTATTTAACGCAGATGGTTCTGTGTCATCTCTTCGCCGCCACAACTGCATATCGAGATACCGCCCCGTCGGGGATGGTACACCTGGCCTGTGGCTCAAGACAACCAAGACTATAAAAATCGGGGACGAAATATTTCACTGGTACGGAGACGGCGGGTATATGCTGCAAGACAACCACTCGACAAGACGTCGCGCAAAAGTCCCAGATTCCCGGCCCTGTTAAACTTTCTCAAATCAACCCCGGAAAGAACTCGTCACACCACTCCACCACTGCAAAGTGTTGAAAGTGCTTTGCCGTGGCAACATCGGCGGCCTTTGGCCCGACGCCGACGTAGCGTCTAAAATATTCTAGGACGTTGAACGAGCTGTTGGAGCACGCTTCCGTAATGTACATTTCGACGTAGCGTACATCCGATCCCATCTGCTCGTTGTCCTCGAATGCGCAGACGTTGTCCTGTCTGGCGGCGCGCACCATGTCGAAGACGCCGTCGAGCTCGAGTTCTTGCAGCCACTCTACGATATTGCGAAAGCCTTTCTTTTCGGCGGCGACGATGGATCGATCGTCCGGGTACCGCACCCCTTTGTCGACGAGGAAGATCATGAGGTCGAGGTTGCCGGTCCCTGCGGCGGCGAAGTGCGCGACCTCCGGCAGCCAGGCGAGGTTGGTGCCTAGGAGCCATCGGAAGAAGCCTTGGTGGTTGAGCTCGGCGGCGCGCTCGACGCAGAAGGGGTCCCATTCGACACCTCTTTCCATGACGGCGGGAATGGACGCGATCTCGTTCCTTGTGATGATGTCGTCCAGCAAGTACGGGTTGTGGAAGTTTAGGTTGGGGACTTGTTGTAGAAGTCGTGGCGATTGCGTGTACTTGGACGTTCGGGTGACTCTTTCGGATGTGGCGTACACGGATCGGAAGGCTGACGAGACGGCGCCGATGATGGCGTACGAGTCGGTCTTGACAAAGTCGAGGATGTGTCGCAAGACGTCGTTTGGGAGGAGGTTGAGGGTCATGATTGGAGAAATGTTTGTAGTGGGGGAGTGTTTGGAATCTTCAAGATCCCGCGCGTTTCCTCGCCAGTAGTTTCCGGTACGACCACGGCATTCCCGTCCGCGGATTAGTATCTGTCTTTCCCAAAACCCACTGGCCAGTTCGACCTTCTTTGCTGCACCACCTGTTGGTCAGTTTGTTCAGGACGTACCCCGGCTTTTTCTTCGTGACGCACCGACCTACACCATGCCTTCGCTTCTCGAAGGATGTACAGGGTTTCACGCACCGCTTGTTTTTTCCTTCGTTCACTTTACCATTTTTGCAAAGTCTGCCTCCCTTTGGTGTTTTCGCCATGACGTTGTTGTATACCAAATGAAAACAAAAAAAATGGTGTAAGTTGTCGGTCGTTCAACGTTTTGCCTTGGAGCGGCATCGAATGTTAGAACAATCGTTAACAACGAGTACATTAGTCAATAAAATTCCAAGCCCTCCGTACAACCTCTGGCATCTCTGTCAGCCGAAACGATCTCCGCCCCTGGTGCAAAATCGCCTGGTAATGCTTGCCTTCGATGTACAGCATCGCATAGCGAGTGTTTGAACCAACCTCAACTTCTTCGTCCTTACGACAAAAGTCGAATTTCTCATCTGCTCCATCGGAGCAAGACGCGACAAGCCAAACCACATTGTAATGTTTGCCAAGGGCCGTGAGACAAAACTCGTTCCCCCACAACACGTCGTGAACACCCCCCTCTATCTGTCGCCACTTATCCTTGGCTTCTTTGAGCGTGGGAACCTTGTCCGGGTTCGCTCGTGTCCCACGGCCTTTCCTCCAGAACTTGCACCTGAGAAATGAGAAGGAAACATGTGTTTTCAGCTACGTCGGAATTTTGCTACAACGTTGTCGCTTCACACCGGTTTTAAAAGAGCGAACGTTTGCAACGTTTTGCCAGAAGTAAATAAAACACAAGACTCACCAGTCATCATCGGTCTCCTCTGCGAGTAGCAGACATCGCTCGTGCACAACCTCGTCAAAGGCGTCGGCAACGACGCCCCGCAGTTGACGAACGCCCGCGTCGTTACCACCGAGTGCAAGACCACATGCAATGAACATACAGTGTCCGTTTCCTTTGACGTCTCGTAGCTCTAGTCCATCTGGCCAATTCCTCCGCAACTGGAAGCGAGTTCACCAGAATGTGTTTCGCGTTAGATTAGGGTGTTTGTGGTTAGGGTTAGTGCAGACTACCGACGAAAAACCCAAATGATAGATGACGTAGAAATGCACGATATCTCTATAGGATGGTTGCTTGTTTTTTTATGAAAGAATACCTTCCTTTTTACAATAAATCGAAGCGTCAACTTCCTAAACTCAGGGTCTGGAGTTCGATTCTTGTCGTCGTCTTTACTGACGAAAAAAAAAGCAAAGACGACAAAAAAAAGCGCTTCCAGACTTAATGGTCTGATCACTGCGCAATCTCTCAAAAACAAAAGGGGGTGTCCGGCGCGTACAACAGTTTACCACTGATTATTGTAGGCGTCGAGCTTCCATGTACTCAACGAGTACAAAAACAACGGGATGTTTATCACACACGGGAGGTTTATTATCATAACTACATTCCTCCGTAATACACGTTGTCGCTGGACATTTCTTCCGCAACCGGGAGCGAGAAAAAGTTTCGCGTTCGATTGAGCAACAAAGAAACGTGAGATGTGAAACCCACCAAGGATGTGTGGGTGGAGTGGTAGACTGGTGGCGATGTGGCCTCACCACCACCGGCACCAACGCTTGTGGGCGTGGGGGATGAGCCAGCTGAAGCAGGTGGTGTGGGCGCGGGGCGCCCCCGCCCGTCCGCCCCC
>JAMASZ010000128.1 GCA_023301585.1 Alphaproteobacteria bacterium
CAAAATCTTCTCCTTAATCCCTCCAATCTTCAAAACCTTCCCTTTCAAAGAGATCTCCCCAGTCATCCCAATTCCCCTACTAATATTTTTCCTAAGCGCGAGCGAAATCAAAGAACTAGCAATCGCGATACCCGCGCTTGGACCATCTTTTGGCGTTGATCCTTCGGGCACGTGAATGTGAATTGAATTTTTTTCTAGGAAATTATTGTTGTGTTTTTTTTTTAGGTAGTTTCGGGTGAAGGAGTATGCTATGTTCATGCTTTCTTTCATTGTGGGGCCGAGTTTGCCTGTTAGTTTTAGTGACTGTTTTGGGTTTTTTGAGGATATTTGGGACTCTATGTAGAGCACTGAACCGCCGAAGTTGTTGTAGGCGAGGCCTTTTACGACGCCTGGGATTAGTTTGGAGTATAGGTTGTCTTTGTCGAAGGTTTTTTGGCCTAGGTAGTCTGGGAGGTTTTTTTTTGTTATTTTTATTTTTGTGAAGTTTTTTTTTATGTTTTCGAGATTTTCTTCTTCTGTTTTTTCTACGAATTGGATTATCTTGAAAGCGATTTTTTCGAGGAGTTTGTTTGTGTTTTTTTGTAAAGATCTTATACCGGCTTCTCGACAGTAACCGTCGATTATTTGAAAAACTACACCTTCTTCAATCGTGAATAAATCCTTATAATTTTCTAACCCAGTATTCTCAATAGCCTTGGGCAACAAATATTTCGCAAAAATTTCCGATTTTTCCAAATTCGTATAAGAATTCAACTTAACCAAATCCATTCGATCCAAAAGCGGCTGCGAAATACCCCCGACATCATTCGCCGTACAAATAAAAAAAACATTACTCAAATCAACCGGAAAATCCAAAAAATTATCAACAAAACTACAATTCTGTTCCGGATCCAAAATCTCCAAAAGCGTACTCTGCGGATCCCCAAAAACATTCGCCTGAGCCGTCTTATCAATCTCATCAATAATAATAACACAATTTTCACTTTTACAAATTTTCAAAGCTTCAATAATTTTCCCAGGCCTCGATCCAACATAAGTCTTCCTATGGCCCTTTAACACACTAATATCATTTTCTCCGCCTAAGCTTATTCTAAAAACTTCTCGATTTAAAACTTTTGCTACACTATAAGCAAATGATGTTTTGCCTACACCGGGCGGACCTTCTAAGCAAAGAATTTTTCCTTTGACGCTGTTTTTTAGTTTTCCGATTGCGAGGAATTCAAGTATACGGTCTTTGACCTTTTTTAAACCGTGGTGATCGTCGTCGAGTATTTTTTTGGCTTTTTGGAGATCGAAGTTTTCGGGCGAGGTTTGGCTGTACGGAAGGCAGGCTATCCATTTCATGTAGTTTAGGATTATGTTGTATTCTTGGTTTGTGCGGTCCAGGTCTTTTATTCTTTGGAGGTTTTCGTCGAATATTTCCAGGATGTGCTTTGGGGCGTTTTTTTGACTGAATTCTTCTGATAGTTTGTCGATTGGGGTTATTTGGTCCTTTTTTGCGATGTTTTTTACTACGTTGTATATCTCATTGGATATTTCTTTCTGTTTTCGCATTTGGATATTTCTCTCTGCGATTTTTCCGATTTCTCTCATTCGGTTCGAAAACGCATGCATTTTTTCAACTATCTCATAAGCAGCTTTAATTCTCTTCCCAAAATCTCCAGAAACATAAAGTGGCAAAATTTGCTCATCCGAAAAAAGCCCAGTCTGCAAGCTCAAAACCCCTAAATTCTCCAAAAAATCATCAAAATCACTATAATTAACAGTATAAGAAGTATTCCCAGACCTAGGAGCGCTTATATTCCTCGTCAACTCCACCAAATTATCAATCTTGACCCTCAGATCAAAATCCAGATTCTCAAAATCAAAAAAACCCACCTCCTGAACCTCACTAAACAAAACAACATCTTCATTCATATCCCCACACCCACTACTCTTAAAATCCTCCTTCCCAAAGTTCATTTCCAAATCCAATTTCTCATTTTTCATAATCCCAAGTTCTTTTTTCAAAGTATCTTCCACATCATTCGAATTTTCACAATCTATAACATGAGAACTTATATCCAAAATATCTACTTTATTAATAGTTCTTAATCCTATAATATTTTCATTTAATTTTTCGATTTTACAAAATGATCCTAAAGGATAATAATTTTTAAGTAATGAGAAATCTGTTATTTCTTTTTTTAAAGGGTATATAATTGTGAGGAAAGAATTTTGTTGGAGATATAGGTCTATGTAGGACATTTTGGTTTGGTTTAGCTCGAGTTGGATTGGGGTTATTGGGAAGACTGGGGTTGTTAAGGGTATAGCGAGGGTTTTTTTTGGAAGTAATGGGGGTTTTTGGGAAAAATATTTGTTTTGTGATTTGGTAATGTTTTTTTTTGAGTTTGAAATTTTTTTTATGAATCTAAACATTTAATTTTTATTTGTGGGCACTATGAAGGTGTAGACTATCGAGTGATTGAGGAACTTGTTGATCTAGAGCTCTCTATAGGCGATTATATTCTAACTAATGGAGCTATTGCAGCTACTATAGTAGTGGATGCAGTGGTTAGGTTATTGCCCCAAGTATTAGGGAACAATCAATCATGTGTGGAAGAATCATTCACCAACCCTAACCTATTAGAAGCTCCGGCTTATACCAAGCCTGCTGAATTTAGAGGCTTAAAAGTGCCTGACATTCTACTTGGAGGGAATCATGCAAAAATTGAACTATGGCGTAAAGAGCAAGCCTTAAAACGCACCCAAGAAAATCGACCCGATTTAAATAAAGATGAATTATGAATAAAGACGCTATTGAATCAGCATTTGCAGCAAATTTTTTAGAACATGAAGAATTAGGAGCCAGTATAAGTATCTGGGAAAATGGGCAATCAGTCATGGAGCTAGCATCTGGATTTACGTCAAAAGACAAATCACGAGTATGGGATGAAGAGATTTTTGTCCCTGTGTATTCAGCAACCAAAGCTCCTGCAGCTATCACCTTACTATGGCTACTAGAAAAACATGGGCTCACTCCAAATACAAAAGTTGCACAAGTTTGGTCAAAATTCCCTAACAAAGAAGCTGATTTTTCCCAACTGCTATCGCATCAATGCGGACTATCAGCTCTAGATACAATAGCGGCTATAGATGATTACACCGCAGTTATAGCAGCTATTGAATCCCAAAAACCACAATGGGAACTAGGAAATAATGAAAGACATAAACATGGTTACCATCCACGCACCTATGGATTCTTGCTTGATGAGGCAGCACGCCAACTATCTGGGGAGCGCATAGGTTCACTATGGAACAGAGAAATAGCCAAACCCCTTAATCTAGAATTTTACATAGGTATTCCAGATTCACTATCCATAAATGAAATAGCAGCAAGAATAGCACCACTTTACCCAGGAAAAGCCAAAGCAAGTCTATTCAAAGAAGACCCATTTTATTCTAAATTAGCTGATTTAACATCATTAACAGGACTTAGCTTTGCCTCACCACGAGGAATTAATTCAGTACTAGAAATGAATCAACCTAAGGTATGGGAATTAGCTCTACCAAGTATGGAGATCGGAAGA
>JAMASZ010000129.1 GCA_023301585.1 Alphaproteobacteria bacterium
ATTTCACCATTTTTGTTTAAAATATCAATTTGCTTTTGATTTAAAATTTCTTCGTTTTTTTTTTTTTTTATTTTAAAATTTTGGAACGAGGTATTATTAATTTTCACATCAAAAATTACTTCAGTATTTTGATAATTCATAAATTTCTCTTCTCCAAAATTGTCTAAATTATTATCAATTGAATTGCTTTGGGAATTATTTTTGGATAAATTATTAAAATTTTTTTTTTTTGATAAATTTTCACTAAAATTAATTTCAAAAGAATTATCTTTATATGTTCCTAAATTATTGTGTGTTGGAAATTTTTTTAAACTTTTATTTGTTTTCGAATTATTCTTTTTTCTTAAATATTTTGATTCTTCTTTAATCCAATAAGATAGGCTCCAAAATCCGCCACTTTTAGTAGTTCTAACAACCTTTGCGGCTCCATCAAGTATGGGGTGTGTTTCTGTAAGTGTGTGGGGTGTCTTTTTACGTCTACGCAAGACAGGCGTGTTTGATGATGACTTTGTCATTAAGTAAGTCCTTATTCTAAACAATAGTTTGTGATTTTGGTGGAATGTTTAAAGTGACCAAACGCTAAATTGTTGAAAACAATAGGTTTTGGAGGTCAGTTTATAGTTACCACTATAGCACAAAAATGTATAAAAATCAACGGCTTAGTCTATTTTTTATGACAAAAAACTATTCCCACTCAATCGTCCCTGGTGGCTTCGATGTAATGTCGTACACAACGCGGTTGATGCCTTTTACTTCGTTAATCATGCGGGTCATGACGCGTCCCAAGAATTCATGTTCGAACGGATAGTAATCCGCCGTCATGCCGTCAGTCGATGTGACGGCGCGAATGGCGCAGACATATTCATATGTTCTGCCATCGCCCATAACGCCTACGGAGCGCACAGGAAGCAACACAGCAAAGGCTTGCCAGATTTCGTCATACAAGCCAGCTTTTTTAATTTCATCAATATAAACCGTGTCCGCCTGACGCAAAATCTCCAGCTTTTCTTCTGTAATTTCGCCTGGCATACGTATCGCCAAACCCGGACCCGGGAATGGGTGACGCGCAATAAATTCTTCTGGCATACCCAATTCACGACCCAGCGCACGCACCTCGTCCTTGAACAATTCACGCATTGGTTCAACCAATTTCATGTTCATACGTTCTGGCAAGCCACCAACATTATGGTGTGATTTAATGGTAACCGATGGGCCGCCCGTAAACGATACAGACTCAATCACATCAGGATATAATGTCCCCTGCGCCAAGAAATCTGCTCCGCCAATACGCGTTGCACATTCATCAAACACATCAATGAACGATCCGCCAATAATTTTACGTTTTGTTTCAGGGTCGCTAACGCCGTCCAATTTACCCAAAAATAACTCAGACGCATCTTCGTGGATTAGGGGAATGTTATAATGGTTGCGGAATAACTCCACCACTTGCTCACTCTCGCCAGCGCGCATCATGCCTGTATCAACGTAGATACATGTTAGCTGGTCACCAATCGCTTCGTGCAACAATACAGCCGTCACAGAACTATCGACCCCACCAGACAACCCACAAATCACTTTGCTGTCACCGACTTGGTCTTGAATTTTCTTGATGGCTTCTGCGCGGAACGCCGCCATTGTCCAATCGCCCTTACACCCACAAATGTTATGCGTGAAATTGCGGTATAAATCCTTACCATTTGGCGTATGCACCACTTCTGGGTGGAATTGCACGCCGTAAAAACGTTTCTCTTTATTCGCAATCATCGCAAACGGCGCACCGTCTGATTTACCAACCACTTCAAAACCATCTGGTAGTTTCGCAACGTGGTCACCGTGGCTCATCCATACTTCTTCTTTAGAACCCTTAACCCAGCTTTCTTGTGTGCCAGTTTCACCAGAGATTTTGGAATCTGCTGTAATATCAACGAAAGCGCGCCCAAATTCACGGCTACCGCCAGTTTTATCTTCTTCACCTTCGACAATACCGCCCAATTGATGCACCATCACTTGCTGACCGTAACAAATGCCTAAGACTGGAACACCCGCGCTAAACACCATTTCTGGGACGCGTGGGCTATCGGCGTCAAGGACACTACAAGGACCGCCTGAAAGGACTATTCCCTTTGGATTATACGCTTTAATCTTTTCTTCTGACGCGTTATTAAACGGCCAAACTTCACAGTAGACACCGCTTTCGCGGACACGTCGTGCAATTAATTGCGTTACTTGTGACCCAAAGTCTAAAATAAGAACCTGCTCATGTGCCGTTTGGTCATGAACATCTGATGTTTTTTGTGCTGAATTTTCCATGACATTTTTTAGCGCTTTAGAACACGAATTACAAGGATTCTTGCCATAAAATCCGCAATAAAATTATTGCATTTTTGGCATAATCCTTAATACTGAATGACTGTTAAAAAGGACTCTTCATTTTATGACCGCCCAAAAACCCAGCTTTAGTTTCGAATTTTTCCCAGCAAAAACCCCAAAAGGCTTGGAAAACCTACAAAATGATGCCCAAACACTCGCGAAATTAGATCCAACATTCATGACAGTGACATATGGTGCTTGCGGCTCTTCCCAAGATGTCACTTTTGATTTAGTCACGGATATTCAAGATGCCACGAAAACACCTATCGCAACACACCTGACTTATATCAACACCACACGCCCTGATATGTATGAATTGGCAGATAAATTATGGGCAAGTGGCATTAAACACATCGTTGCCTTGCGTGGCGACTTACCAGAAGATTTATCATGGCCACTAGACCGCGATGATGACTACTTCCAATACACCTCTCATTTCGTTGTAGCCCTTAAAGCGCGCCAAAATTTTGAAATCTCTGTTGGCGCTTATCCTGAAAAACATCCTGACGCCCCTTCTCTAAATGCTGATATCGAAGCTTTAAAAAAGAAAATGGACGCAGGCGCAGATAGAGGCATCACACAATTCTTCTTCAATAACGACAGCTACTATAAATTTTTAGATGCCACAGCAAAAGCCGAGATTAAAAAACCAATCGTTCCGGGCATCTTACCAATTTATGACTTCGACAAAATGTTGGGCTTCGCTGAAACCTGTCAGGCTTATGTGCCCGATGAATTGAAGGTCCGCTTTGATGGCGTATCCGATGAAGACAAACCAAAAGTTGCCGAAGAAATTTTCCTGACGCAAATACATGATTTAAAAGATAACGGTGTCGAACATTTCCACATTTACACCATGAACAAAACAGATTTAATTTTAAAACTACACGAAAGCTTATAAGGAGCAATTTAAATGACACACTCAATAAACCTTGGATTTCCGCGCATTGGCGCGCATCGAGAACTTAAAAAAGCTGTTGAAAGCTACTGGAAAGGCACAATTGACCAAGAAGAATTAATCTCTCGCGGCAAAGCTTTACGTTTAACACATTGGAACTTACAAAAAGATGTAGGCATCTCTTCAATTCCTTCAAATGACTTTTCTTTCTATGACCAAGTACTCGACATGATTTGCCTACTAGGTTGCGTACCAGAACGTTACAACTGGTCTGGTGATGCCATTGATTTGGACACTTACTTTGCAATGGCGCGTGGCGCCCAAAAAGATGGGCAAGATGTTACCGCAATGGAAATGACAAAATGGTTTGATACAAACTATCACTACATCGTTCCTGAATTTGAAAAAGACCAAAAGTTTTCTCTCTCAAGCACAAAAGTATTTGATGAATTTTCTGAAGCACAAGAAGCTGGTATCAACGCACACCCAGTTATCATCGGTCCAATCTCTTTCCTAAAACTTGGTAAGAAAACCGATGACTTTACTGATTGCCGTTGTACATTATTAGACAACCTCCTTCCTGCCTATGAAGAAATTATCTCTAAGTTGGCATCGCAAGGCGCAAAAGCTATCCAAATTGATGAGCCATACTTAGCGATGGATTTAAATGACAAATACGCCACGATTTACCCTGAAGTTTACGCGCGTCTACGTAAGGCAAACCCAGATATTCTTATCTTAGTAACAACGTACTTTGAAGGCTTACGCGAAAACTTGAATACAGCGTTCTCGTTGGACGTAAACGCAATCCATGTTGACTTACGTCGCGCTCCTGAACAATTCGGTGAGTGCCTAAACAAAGCCGCCGAGACTGGAAAAGTCCTTTCTCTAGGGGTTGTTGATGGTCGTAACATTTGGAAAAATGACCTAAGCACATCATTAACAATTATCGAACAAGCCATTGAAAAATTAGGAGCAGGAAATGTCATGATTTCGCCTAGTTGTTCTCTACTGCACACACCGTTTGATTTGGACAATGAAACAGCATTGGACCCAGAAGTTAAAAACTGGATGGCATTCGCAACTCAAAAATTAAATGAGTTGGCTATCCTACAAAAAGGCGCCACTGAAGGACGTGATGCTATTAAGGGTGAACTAGAAGCAAGCGACGCCGTTCAAAAAGAACGTAGCACATCGAAACGCATTCATAATGACACCGTAAAAAAACGACTTAGCTCTTCAACGCCTGACATGGCAAAACGTAAAAGTGCTTTTGTTGACCGTCAAAAAATACAAAGTGAAAAATTAGGACTTCCTAAATTTCCAACAACAACTATCGGGTCTTTCCCACAAACACAGGAAATTCGTAAAGCCCGTGCAAGCTTCAAAAAAGGCAGCTTAGATGCCAACGCATACGAAGAAGCTATGCAAGCCGAAGTAAAGCGTGTTGTTGATTACCAAGAATCAGTTGGATTAGATGTTCTTGTTCACGGTGAGCCAGAACGTAACGATATGGTTGAATATTTCGGTGAACAGCTTGATGGCTTTGTATTCTCAAAGCTAGGCTGGGTACAGTCTTACGGCTCTCGCTGTGTGAAACCACCAATCATTTTTGGCGATATTTCTCGTCCAAATCCAATGACGGTTCAATGGGCCAAATACGCCCAAAGCCTAACGGATAAAAAGATGAAGGGCATGCTTACTGGGCCCATTACTATTCTACAATGGTCTTTCGTTCGTGACGATCAACCTGAGTCTATTACCGCAAAACAAATCTCATTTGCTATACGTGATGAAGTATCTGACTTGGAAGAAGCAGGTATTGATATCATTCAAATCGATGAAGCAGCTATTCGTGAAGGTTTGCCTTTGCGTAAAAATGACTGGGGTAAATATCTTGAATGGTCAGTCGAAGCCTTCCGCATCTGTTCGTCATCTGTTCAAGACAGTACGCAGATTCATACGCATATGTGTTACTCAGAATTCAATGATATGATTGACGCCATTGCAAAAATGGACGCCGATGTAATTTCAATTGAAACATCTCGTTCACAAATGGAATTATTGGATGCTTTCCAATCATACAAATATCCAAACGAAATTGGACCAGGTGTGTATGACATTCACTCACCGCGTATTCCTGACAAGCAAGAAATGGTCGATCTAATGGAAAAGGCTGTTGCCGTTATTCCTGCTGAACAGCTATGGGTAAATCCTGATTGTGGTTTAAAAACCCGCGGTTGGGCAGAAGTTGAACCAGCGCTTAAAAACATGGTTGACGCCGCAAAAGAAATGCGCCAAAAAATAGCTTAAATTCTGGGCTATTCGTAATAAAACGTCATAACCCTTAACAATACTTATGAGGGTTATGCGCCAAACCGCACTATTACTAGTTATTTTAAGCTTCCTGCTGGGCATTATTGCGCCAGCCTGCGGCTTTATGTGGGACGGAAAATATAGCGTTATCGAAATCTGTACCACCGAAGGCATTGAACAGCGTGTTGTCGCCAACGCCGATAATCCTAATAAACCAAGTCATGACCAAGCCAAAAACAATTGCGACTTCTGCTTTCAAAACGCCAATTTAGGCAACTACCTATTAAGCTCCGAAGAAATCGCGACGCGCGTCTACAACGTGAAAACAAAACACGCCTTCACGCACCAGCGCAAAATTTCTGATTCATTCTCAACCACTAACCTAGCACGTGGTCCCCCTGTCTTAAGTTAACTTCAAAAAACTAACTGAATTTAATTTAAGGAATAAAGAAATGAATAAACTATTGATCGCTAGTCTATGCGCCGGTCTTTTAACAACCACAACTTTTAATACTGCCAATGCCGATGACAATCACGGCGTTCGTGGTGATGACCACGCACCAATCGGTGTAATGGGTGACCACAGACATGGTAAGGGCGAATTTATGCTGTCCTACCGTTTCATGCGCATGTTCATGAACGGCAACCGTCAGGGCACTGACAATGTCTCCCCTGAAACAATTGCAACAACTGTCTCAAATCCCTTTGCTCCGCCACCGACTTTACGCGTGGTACCAACGCAAATGACAACCGACATGCACATGGTTGGTGGTATGTACGCCCCAACTGATAATGTCACCTTGATGGGAATGGTCAGCTACATTAACCGTGACATGGACCATATCACTTTCCAAGGAATGGCGGGTACTACAAGATTGGGGACTTTCAACACACGCTCTAAAGGTTTAGGGGACACAAAAATTTCGTCCCTGATAAAAATTTACGAAGAGCGTAATCATAAAATCCACCTTAACGCTGGTCTAAGCCTACCCACTGCTGACATCAAAAAAACCGATACTGTTCTAACCCCAATGAACACAACACCGACGCTCAGATTGCCTTACGCAATGCAATTAGGAACTGGTACCTACGACATCCTACCTGGCATTACCTATGCTGGTAGCAATGATAAATTAGGTTGGGGCGCACAATATAGTGGTCGTATGCATTTAGGCAGAAATTCGCAAAATTATAGTCGTGGTGATAAACATCAGCTAAGCGTTTGGGGTAGCTACGCCCTCGTACCTGCAACAAGTGTTTCTTTACGTGTCACTGGTGAAACAGAAAGCAAGATTGACGGTAATGACGACCAAATCACAGCGCCCGTTCAAACTGCAAACCCAAATAACTACGGTGGAAAACGCCTAAGTACCTCTCTTGGGTTTAACACTGTTTTCCCAACTGGTACATTAAAAGGTCATAGATTTTCAGTGGAAGCCACCTTGCCCGTTTATCAAGATTTAAACGGCACGCAACTAAAACGTGACAAAGCAATTATGCTTGGCTGGTCTAAATCATTCTAAGTTAATAAAGTAAGAAAAATAAAAAGAGCTAGAGAATTTCTTCCCTAGCTCTTTTTTTAAATTCTCTATTGAAATTAAATAGCTGCGGTTAAGGCTTCCACTAATTTCTTTCCCTTTTTGCTTAAATAAAGCTCTTTACGACGGCGATCGTCCTTTGCAAATTTGACCAATACTAAACCATATGGTTTACCCATACGACGGTAATTAGAAAGCGCGCCAATCGTACGAGACATCACTGACATAGAAATTCCTGTTTCTTCTGAAATGTCTTTTAACGATGTTCCTTCATTTTTCACGATTTCAATAAATACTAACGCCCATTGTAATGGAAATTCTCCATCAATCTTTGTTAGTTCTAAAAGCACATTCTGTAGCTTCGTTAGTTTCTTTATTGACATTAGTAGTACTCCTTTTGGGAACCCAACTTCCCGATGTAAATATAATTTGTGAGTATGGTATATCAATTATCACTTCATAATGAAATTTATTTTTCCTAAAAAATGGTTTTAATCCAAGGTCGTTAGAAATTTCTAATGTCAAACCCCTTACTTTCCCTAACTTAATGTATTTAATCATAATTTTTCCCCTTCTATGATATTTTTAACTGCAGTGATTTTGTATGTAATCCTTAAAGCCCCGTCTAAAATCGGTTCTAACGACCCAATATGCCTTCACCGCCTCCTCCGCATTGCGGCGCAAAACAATCCCTTCTAAATTTCCGTATAAGACGACAATGATGTCCGTTTCCTGCGACTGTATTCGGCACCATTTTTTATAGGTCTTAATTGCCGCAATGGATTGCTTTCTATAAACAGCTTCCATTTCCGCTAACTGCTTTAACTCAAAAATTTGTAATTTTGGCATACAGCTTTTATCAATTGGTTTTATTAGCTTTAAAGTGTTACTCATTTTTTATTCCCTGTTTCAAATAATTGTTTATTTTTCTTAAACGCATTTCTGACGGAATTTCATTAACAACTTCTTAATGCTTGCACTATCTTTAGATAGTTGAAAATTAATTACAGGCGAATAGATTTATTCTTTAGAATTTTTTTGATAAATCTATTACTCGTTTTACGATATAAATCAGCGCCAATAATTGTGCTGTCATTCATAAATACAATCTGCTTATCCAGTCCACGTATAATTAATGGGGCATTTGATAAATCACACATTTTCTCACCCATGTGGTTGTAGAGCGCTCCTTCTAAAGCTTTGGCGCGTATCAAATCAATCGAAAATATACTTGGGCAGGAAAATAACGCATCTGATAAATCTGTTTGCTCGACGATTGTATTAGAAAAATAAGACCCTCTAAAATCACTTTTGTGACAATCAGAATACGCTAAACAGCTATGGGATAAATTAGCTGTTCTAAAATCTACATTGTCAAAATTTCCATGGCTCATATTTGTGCCAGATAAATTAGCGCCCCATAAACAAGCACCACTCATTTGCGCGTAATCAAGATTTGCCTTTGATAAGTCAACACCACGCAAGTTTACATTGTTAAGACAAACGCCTTGTTCAACGGCATTCTCAACCTCTTGCTTGATTGATAATGCTTTCCCTTCAAAGATGATATTATTATTGATAGATTTTAGATACATAGAACACTCCTATTTATATGGTTTAAACCAACTTTATGTTTATATAATTGGTATTAGGAATGTTTTGTCAATATTTATTTAGGAATATATTCTATTTTTCTTCGCGCAACAGCACTGCCGCAAAGAACCCATCTGTCTCATGATCCTTCGGAAACATACGTAAATAGGGGCTTTCAGTCGGTATTTTGCCCTTACCCTCAGGCCAAATATCCGCTAAAGGTGCTAACTTATAATCAGGGTGTTCTTTCAAAAACAAATCAACTTGCTCTTCATTTTCTTCCGGCAAAAGTGAACAAGTCGCATAAACCAACCGCCCGCCGGGTTTTACTTTATCTGCTACACGCTCTAAAATTTCTCTTTGAAGTGTCTTAATTTCCTCAAGTGAAGGACCATACCAATTCCAGCGCAAATCTGGATTACGACGCCATGTGCCCGAACTTGAACACGGCGCATCGACTAACACAACATCCATTGTGCCTTTTTGACGGCGCAACCATTTACGGTTTTTTTCATCTTCAAGACTACGTAATTCAACATTATGAACGCCTGCTTTTTTATAACGTCTACGTCCTTTTTCTAAACGACGAGTACTAATATCCATGGCAACAATGTTACCCTTATTCTCCATCGCCGCGGCAATCCCTAATGTTTTACCACCACCGCCAGCGCAGAAATCTAAAACGCGCATCCCTGGTTGAACACCACAAACAAGCGAAATCAACTGCGACCCCTCATCTTGAATCTCAACCAATCCCTTGTGAAAAGCTTTAGTCGCCGTCATGTAAGATTTTTCTTTAACGCGCAATCCTATGTCTGAATACACAGTGCGTTCGGTCGCAACATCATCTTTTGCCAAAGAATCTTGTGCATCTTCAACGTCACCAATCAACGTATTAACACGTAAATCAAGCTTAGCCGGTATCATCATCGCTTCCATCTGCGCTTCAAAATCATCACCAAATAATTCACGCAACGTCGTTTCTGCCCATTCAGGACATTCAACACGGACGGCTGACGGTTGGTCAGCATGTGATAGTTTTTGTCCATCTAAAATTTCTAATGCTGACTTCTCTGCATCATCCAAAGCATCTGGCTGATACTTCTCACCTGTAAAACGAATA
>JAMASZ010000130.1 GCA_023301585.1 Alphaproteobacteria bacterium
CCTGTGGGGGGGGGGGGGGGGGGGGGGGGGGGATTCAGAACGGCGCACAGGTCGAGGAAACAGAGATTCGACACCCACGAAGCATCTCCCAGTATCTCACATCATTCTCAAAATACCCCCATTGTCACAGGTGTTGGTTAGAGCGGGCCTTCACTCCGTGGTACTTGATGCGCCGGAACAAGCCGATCGGTCAAACCTTAAGCATTCGAACGCGAGCACTCACCTGGCGTGTCACGCATGCAAGGTTCCACGGCAGCACCTCGGAAACCACTGCTACGATTTCCGCTCCAACCTTCGGACAGCAGAAGGAGTTGAGGCTGACATCAAACACGCCATGGCGGGACCCACGGCGGCTGAGCGGCGGCGGCGTGAAACTGAGCGTGGTGTCGTCATCCCTCAGGTCTCAAACCCGTACAAGACACTGGTGTTCAACACGCAGACTCAACTTCCCGTCGATATCTTGCACCAGAATTCGCTGGTGAGTGCATCACCCCACAAGAAGTACACCATGAGTGCTTTCACTCGCACTTGGAATGGCAACAGGGGTGCCATTTCAATCTCCGCCTCTAAATGTCCTACGCGTGATTTGGGTTGACCGAAAAGGTTGACAACGGACGGGTTTGTCACGGGATGGCAGCTGGAACGACCGGCCATCTTCAAAAAACTTCGAAGTCCAGAGTCTACCGCACGCGTCACACGAAATTTCCGTTTGTCACTTGCGATTATTTTGCAGTTTATCTGCACAAGTTTTGCTTCGGAGAAAACAGTACTGCCCCACAAATACGACATCAATTCGCCCTCCGGTCCGAGTTTTTCGTTTTTATTTGCCGTGGGCAATATTTTTTACTCAATTGCCCCTGTTGTTTCGGCGCCGTTCTTTCTGGACACGTTTCCTGAAAAATATCCCCCCGGAATCCTATTTAAAGAAGAACAATCTTGAAGTGCACGGAACGCGAACGGATTATGAGGTTGCCGAAACCTCTCTTCCCCCGAGTCCCGCATTCCAATCCGTCTTCGCCTCTTTCCGGCCCCCATTCTGCCTGTCCATTTTCGCCAAATCAGAACAAGTCGAAGCGTGTTGGCCGATACCTACTGGACGCTTGCAACCCGGCCGGCCTCGAGGTGGTGGCTGCCCGGGTAGGTCTGCCACAGCTACTTCCACCAAATGCGACGAGCCTCGGTGACATCACGTGCGACGGAGGATGGGCGGGGTTGACCGGGAACCAGATCTGGACCTTGTCGAGCGTTCTTGGCCTGCTTTTCGCAACCATCTTTGCCGATGTCAATTCAATGGTGAGTGCGTCATTTCCTGAGAATCGTTGTCGGTACATGTGTTGCTGCGTGAGTCCCGGCAGCACGTTTGGCATTGATTCGACGTTCTACTGCATCCACCCGTGTACTGCCTGCATGGCAGGCGTGTTTTTACATTGTCCACCCATCACCGGCTCGAAGAGACGACATATGTCTCCGAACAAACCGATTGTACTCCTTTAATTTGAGGAAGGCCGCAACGGGTCTCCGACCTTCTGCCGCTTCTCCCAGAAGAAAAGTGGTACATTTTTTGTTGAACTCTTGACTGGTGCGTGCTCGTGTGTTATCTCGAGCAAACGACACACTGCAGCGCTCCCGAGGGGCTGTTTTATGCAAGAAAATGTGCTTCCGTTATGTGTTTCCGCCCTGCCTAGCTCGCTTCGCCTTCCGCTCGTGTTGTTGGTGGTCTGTTCGTGCGTGCGTGCACTCTTTCTCGGGGACTCCATCTGACTTCCTAGCAACACCTTTCGTTTAAAGGAGACCTAAAAACGATTAATAAAAATCACATTTTTTTTTTGTTTTGGCAAACAGTTCATGATCTCGGATATTTGGCTGGCTCCATGCAGGCAAACACGACATGGGCGCCGACCAAAGATGCAAATATATTTTTTTCAATCGTGGTGAAAATGCGACAAGCACACACAGCAAGCCCCAGGAAAACCGAATGGATGCCCGCTTAATAGGGCACACGTGATGTGAGGGCCGCTGGGGGTAACCGTGGGGAGGCTAGTGTGATTTTCTTGAGGTCGGTTTATGCGTTAGATCACGGACCTCACAGCATTAAAAACCGCATGCCATATAGTAGCGGAGCAATGCCTCTGCTTGACCGAGAGACGACAAAACGTTGCGGGCCAGGTTTCGCCCGTCACACCACGTGGAGTCCATTAGAATGGGTTGACGCATTTTAGACAAAAAAAAAAAACGTCACTTAAAAAAAGTATCGATCCGCGCCTAAAAAGAACACACCCTGCCCAAAAAGTGTGACCACAACGAAATGTTTATTTCGTCCAACATTGTGTCTGCATTTAAATTAGCCTAATCTGGAGCTTGTCCTGTATGCATCCACGTTCGCAGGAACTGTACGTGAAACCCCCGGAGATAGCTGCTCTGGCTGAACGAATCTCGGTACAGTACGGCACTGCTGCGGGAGCGAAGAAGGTACTAGAAGCCTTCCGAGCCCTGATCAGAGCGTGCAGCACGAGTACATTCTTGGTGCGGAGCGGGGAACACACGGATGAGAGTTTGGAGGAACTACAAAGATGGGAGAGAGAGTCGGTAAGTGAGTGCATTCCTGGGGCTGTATTCGAGCGTTTTGATGCGCTTAACAACGCTTTGAGCAAAGAGACCTTCCGTAGAAGAAGTAGACTGGCGGGAAATTGAGGGAAACCAAGCAACGTTTGTGAACGGGGCTGGCCTATTGCATAGGCTTGGTTGTCTTTAGGGAAATGCGCGCCCCGCCATGCTACGCCGTGATGCCAGCCATAGAGTCAGTCCCATCGGAGCATGGCAAATGAACTTGTGAAAATCGAATAATTCGCGAAGAAAGGAGGAAACCTCATTAGAGACCGCACGACACTAAATCACTGTTATCCCCTTACACTAACATGATTTGAGCCGGCCGGGAACAAATATCTAAACTATCAGTGAGATACACACAAATATACTTCTTCTGTACAGCTCTACCAGGTCAAACAGCGACGGGGATGAAACCACCCGTGCTACTGTGGTATGTGTGTATGACATATCTAGTGTAGAGCAGCAGAACAGCTGGTTGAGGGCGGGGATTGAACAAAATATCCTAGTGTTCCCCTGCACCTCGAAACTTATCGGAGAAAACATAGCTTGTTGGTGATATCAATTCTTGCGTGATGCCTTTCAGTCGATTCCAGGAAGAACTCAACATTGTCGTGAACGTTGACGTTGGGCATATGAATGTTTTTTACCCAAGTGCATATATCGCAGTCAGTTCCGACTCGTCTTTGTCTTTTCTTAGTGTATGTGACGCTATCCGGTCTGCGTGCGTCGGCACTATTTGGTAGAGGTGATTGGCATGGATTCGCAGGAGCCTACCCGCAATATTGCTGAGCACTTCTCGCGCGAATGAAAAAGACAGACATTTCTCCATGCGATGTCGCGCAACTGTGTTACGAACTGCTCGAAGGTCAAACGCAGGCTCACCACGCCCTGAACGCCCCGTACAACACCACGTACCTACAGGTGAAGCAGGTGTCGCTCGTAATGGACCAACAGCTGGGCTCTGTTCACAAGGGCCTCCACATTGCCGACGATATTCGGACCCTCGGTGAGTTTCATCCGTCGATATCTGTTTCTACGTAGTTTCAATCTCGGATCGATTCTGAGTCACCGTTTTTCCTAGCGGCCCCGGCGCCACGGTCGCTGTCCCTCCTCTCTCGCTGCCCTCGAAAATAAACGGAAACAACGCTTTAGGGAAATTCTTCGCTTGCCCAAACCGTCCCTCTCTCTCACCGCATACTTGCAAGATTCGACCTACTGCTGCCGCGATGATCCTCATTTAAAGTACGCCGTACGCTGGAAATCTAAACTGCCCCGTCTCATCTAGACTGCGTCATGCTGCCAGCCTAAACGCTACTTCCGCCACCGGGTCCCTTTTCTATTTTTTGAATATTTCGTCTCTTGCGCCGGAACTTTTTTTCCACCTCTTCCCCTACACGGCTCGTCAAGGTGCTGTTGGGAACGCCAACCCTCCAGAGTCCAAACATAAGGAGATCAAGAGAACCGCAGCGAATGCCTGCAAACGCAAAGGGGACAACGCCAAGCACATTTTGCGAGTGTGGAACGATGGCCAAGCGCTGAAGGCGCTGTGTGACGGCGTACAGTGGACAGGGTTTGGCATCGTCGACGGCAAGGAGGTCGAGATGGAGCTTGTTCCGGGGGCTGGCTGCCAGGAGGTGTTGCAAGAAGTCTTCAACATCTTACCTCTCGACATGAGCCCGGCACACCCGGAAGACGGCACGGCGACCTCGGGCAGCGGACACAGGCCGCACGGGTTCCAGCTATGGGAAGCCGTATTAGGCGCGGACGGCCCGAGTTTGCCTCCCACCGCACCTTTGTGGCAGCAAGAGGTTTCGAAGACGCTCCCCTCGCCAGAACAGCTCGAAGGTGCTTACGATGAGCTGCTTGGGTGTGGGAGAACCGATTCCGGGGAGACTTGTGCCAGACGGAACTGCTCCTTCTGCTGGAGGAACAGAGGAAGGGGCCTCACAAATCATGCCGTCGTGGTGTTTAACCACTGGGGAGGCGCACCAGGGACCGTCAGTGCTGGTACGGGAACGATTCGAGGAGGTCCGGTGAAGGATGCCAGCAGCGATCCTCACTGGGCGAGCTCCTTTGTGGCGCGAGGGAGCGACGTCGAGATCTTTCTAACCGCCGAAGACTGCCTGCAGGACTCTCGTGGGCTGGGGCACACCACGCTGGGCAGAGTGGCTTACTTCTTTGAGCATCAAGGAAATGACTGGCGTCGAGGCGAGGGCAGCGTTATCCCGCCCGGAATATACACCACTTGGGCCGCTGTGTCTGAATATGTCACGAGTGGGGTCGGGAATGCACGTAAGGTGGACGCGGCCACAGGCTTGGACCAGTTCCGGATGCGCCAGACACTTTCGTTCTACCCTGCCTCGAATATCTTGCGCGTGGTGCACATGATGCATGCGTGCCCGACGAGGGGGCAATCAGCCTGCGGTCTGATCAAATCGGGCGGTGATCGTGCCACGTGGCGGTGCAAGACGCATCCAACCTCTGCCTACGTCCTCAACAAGTACTTTCACAGTGTCGGGCGCGACTCCATCGCGTAGTACCTGGTGAGAACATTTCTTGTTGCCGCTATCGTTTGCCCTTCGTCGGGGCTATAACTTGTCACCCACATGTACTTTTATGAAGCACTTCCTGCTGATTTCCCGCCCGCGGAAACTCTCTCTCCCTCCCCCGTTCTCTCTTTTGCCACGCATACACTTTCCCTGCAGGAATATAAGCAATGCTTTTCAGTATGGTACTTTTCAGTATGTATGGGATCAGTTTTCATCCCCAACAATCCCCTCGACACCGAAGCGCATCCAAAACAACATGCGCCTCCCCCCGCTGCCCATACACCCCTTCCGCTCTTTGCTCAGGTAGTTGAGGTAGGAAGGAGCTGGCACAACGCGCTGTTCTGCCGGCGAGGGCGCTTGCGGGTGGTCGTACCGGCGTCAACTTGGCTGCAAGCAGATTGTGCACGGCGGCAGGCGTGGACACGGGGAGGGGGGGGGGGCGTTACTTAGACATTGACGTACTCGGCGCGGTTGTGTCCAAATGACCACCGTTTGCGAGTGCCTGTACCGTGTGTTTTCGTCACAGGTATTGTGCGTCTCGATACCTTTCGTCGCAGCAGTTGGAGCAGCAGTTACTGCGCTTTTTCAGTCATGTTGTCGGTACAGCAGCGTTTCCACCGGGGTTACACGGGATGGGGTAACACTGATGCGTTTCCTTCTCCCTCTCTTTTTTTCCTTTCCTCTATATCGGGGTTTTCCCCCGTTTTTTTTTTTTTTGCTGAAATCACCCCCCCCGGGGGAAATCCCGACGACTGCCGGGGGATATTTGTTTTTTCACCGGAGAGCCTCTACCCCGGGAGTTTATTCAAGAATTTGGTATCGTGGTCTTCCCACAAATACCGCAGTGGAGTTTTTCCTGGACTTTCAGTAGCTGGAGATCATAACATCAAAAACGCCCTTCCTTATCGCCGTGCTTTCAAAGATTCTCGTGACGCCACGAAATCGACTCAAAAAAAGGACAGCGCCACCAAACCGTCCGTTTTTTTTTTTTTTCTTC
>JAMASZ010000131.1 GCA_023301585.1 Alphaproteobacteria bacterium
TCACCAGTATAAGCACCATTTTCAAATGGTGAGCAGTCCTGTCCACCAACATTCACATTTAAAACCAAATCCATGACAGAATTAATATGCAAATTAGTTGGGCAAACGAGGAAGTCATTTTTATTCAACAAGGTTGGTTTTTCAGAAATAAGTTGCGAAATATCACGCGCTAGGGTTTTTGTACTCCCCACATCACCGTTCATTTTCCAGTTGCCTGCGATTAAATTTTTCATGTTGGTTAAACTTTCATAAGATATTGCTCTAAATGACTGTACTCCTTATAGTACCTAAAATAATTTTTTAAAAGAGGAATATTATAATGCTTAAAGCAATGCGCGAAGGTGCTAAATCCGGCGTCCTGAAATTTTTCCTAATGGGTGCGATGGTACTGGCTGTGGGTGGTCTTGTACTTGCCGATGTTGGTGGGTTTTTCCGCGGTGGTGTTTCCTCTAATTATGTCGCTAAGGGTAAAAACATTCAAATTGATGTGAATGAATTTGACCGCACGTTAAGACGTATTTTAGCTGCCCAACAAATTAGCCCACAAGATGCTTACCAATACGGCATGGTCACTCAAGTTTTAAATAGTGACATTCAAATGCGTATTTTAAACCAAGAAGCACAAAGATTAGGTTTAGTCATTGGCGACAAGACGGTAGCAAAGCAAATCTCAACAATTTCAGAGCCACTTGTGAAAGATGGTCAAAGCAAGAAAGAAGCCCTAACGCAAGTTTTACGCGCCCAAGGAATATCAGAAGGTGAATTTGTAAATGCCATACGCCAAGAGATGCGTGCGACGTTAATACAAAATGCGCTTGTTGGTGGTGTGACCGCTATTTCAAAAACACAAGCCAAGCACCTGTATCAATATAATAATGAAAGCCGTGAATTTACAGGCATTACTCTTAGCAATAACTCTGTAAAAGGTATCGACGCGCCAACAGATGAAGACCTTCAATCATATTATGAAGCCATTAAGTCTGAATTTATGATTCCCGAAAAACGTAGCGTGACAATTGCGACGTTAAAGAAGGAAATGCTAAGTGATAAAGTATCTATTACTGATGAAGAGCTTAAGAAAATTTATGATGAAGACATTGAATCATACCGTAAACCTGAACGCCGTATGGTGGAACAAGGTATCTTAAATTCAGAAAGCGACGCACAAAGCGTTATTAAAAAGATACAAAGTGATCAAAGCATGAAGAAGGCTGTGACGAATGTTGCGGGTAAATCTAGCGCTTATTTGGGCGAAAACAACTTTGCGGAACGTGATCTTTTGGAAGAAATGGCAAAGGTTGTCTTTTCAGCAGAAAAAGGTGCGTTATTAGACCCTATTCAAACCCCACTAGGCTGGCACGTAGCTTCTGTTAAATCTATTAAGGCAGAAGGCATTGAAAGCTTTGAAGACGTTAAGAAATCGTTGAAAGAAGATTTGCTTCAAACACGTTTGATGGATGATTTAGAGAACGCGGCAAATACATTAGATGACCGTTTAGCGTCGGGTGAAGAGCTAGAACCAATTGTTGCTGAAATGGGTTTAACTACAGAAGAGCTCAAAAGCTTTAACATGGGCGGCACTGGCGCAGATGGAAAAAGCAAGTTCGCTAATTACGGCTCAGACCAAGCACAGATATTAGATGCCGCCTTCTCACTTGATAATGGCGAAGCGTCACCCGTTATGCAGTTAGACGATGGTCGTTACGTTGTTGTGCGTGCCAATAATATTAGCCCTGTTGCTTATAAACCTTATGGTGATGTTAAAGCGGGTCTTAAAACAAGACTGCTTAATGACCAGAAAAATAAGGCTAATACGCTTCGCGCAACGGAGACTTTGGGGAAATTAAAAACTGACCAGAGCATCAATGATGTCGCAAAAAAAATGGGATTGAAAGTTGAGAGATTTAGCAATTTAGTGCGCTCAAAAGAAGCACCAAAAGCGATTTCACAAATTGGTCAAAGACAAATCTTTGATGCTAATTTAGATGAAAACATAATGATTAAAACTCAAAATGGATACGTCATTGGTCAGACCTCAAAAATTGACATCCCTTCTTTGGGTAAGGTTAGCGATAAACAGTTAGATGAAATTATCCTTCAGGAATCTACTGGTTTGAAGGAAGAAATTATTGCTCAATACATCAATTCTTTAAGCGACAAGTACAAAGTTAAAATTAATGACCGTTTGTTAAAACAAGTATACGGCGCCCCTGTCGAAAATTAGAGAGTTTAATGTCCGATAAAGATTCCAACTTTGAAAATTTTCAACGTCATTTTGACGCCGGAAAAACGCAGCTTGTTTGGAAATGGTTGCCAGCCGATTTAGAAACACCCGTTGGCGCGTTCATGAAGTTATCCGATGCTAGTGAGTATAACTTATTATTAGAATCTGTTGAAGGTGGTGCTACCTTAGGGCGGTATTCGGCGATTGGATTGAAACCAGATTTAATCTGGCGTTATGATGGCACGTCTGGAGTTTCTTATGGCGCACCAGATGATATTTTTCAAACCGAAGAAGATGAAAAAGCGCCCTTAAATTCATTACGCCAACATATCAAAGACAGTAACCTTGATGTTGTTGATGCGGTCATCCCCCCTGTTGGCTCGTCAGGATTATTTGGCTTTATGGGTTATGATTGCATACGGTTGGTGGAGGATATTCCTGACACGAACCTGAATGACTTAAATCTTCCCGAAAGCGTCCTGATGCGCCCAACGATTATGGTCATGTTTGATAATGTTAAAAACATGATGTGTATTTCCACGCCCGTTAGAACCCATGCAAAAAATAGTGAAGAAGACGCGCATAACACTTACCAGCAAGCCTTAGAGCGCATCAATGAGATTGAAGAGCGTTTAATACGCCCGATAGCCCAAGAAAAACTAAATAGTAAAACCAAGCTATCAGCGCCATTAAAAGTTGAAAGTAATACAACCCAAAGTGATTTTCATGGCATGGTCGAACGCGCCAAAGAATATATTACCGCAGGGGATATTTTTCAGGTCGTACCATCACAACGGTTTAATGTTGATTATGATTTACCTGCATTTGA
>JAMASZ010000132.1 GCA_023301585.1 Alphaproteobacteria bacterium
CTCGGACTCGGACTCGGACTCGGACTCGGACTCGGACTCGGACTCGGACTCGGACTCGGACTCGTCGGACTCATCAGACTCGGATACCGATGCAGACCCGGTGCCGTCGTCTACGTCTTTCAGGGTTACAGCAACTTCTTTTGTACCACCTGGTCCCTCATTATCGTTATCAAAAAAACCATCGTCGTCATCGTCATCGTCATCGTCATCGTCATCGTCATCGTCATCGTCGTCGGACATGTCCTCATCGTCGTCGGACATGTCCTCATCGTCGTCGGACACATCATCTTTAAGATCAATCAGTCCAGATCCAGACTCACCCCCTGTCTTGGGAACTTGTCCGACGAAGGGGAGTGAAAACACGTTCCCACCAGACGGACAGGATGCGAAGGGGTTGGGCGGCGGCGGCACGGACACATCCATACCCTGATGCATGCTGGGGTACACCGAGCTTGAATTTGCGCTCCCGGGGAACAGAGTGTCCGGCACAGGCGTCGGCGACGACGGTGTTGGAGCGGGTATCGTCGGAGCGGCGACCGTCTGTACGTCGCCAGTGACCACGTTGATGTTCTTGGACACCTCGAGGCGATCACTTAAACCGTCATTGCTACTATCGTCACCCAACGATGACAGCGGACGGGCATCACCGCCACCACCGGGGGTCAGGTAAATCCCCGAGGCAGAGGTCGGCACCGTCCCGGCGAAGGCCCTGGATGGAGAGGACAAGAGCTGGGACGACGACCGCGACGACGGGGAAGACGGCGCCGATGAAGACGGGGACGACGCGGGGAGCATCGTCAGCGTGACGTACTTTCTGGTGGCGTTGTGAACGACCTCTCTGTTCTTCATGGCGATTCTCGCGTTGCTGAGACAGGTCTGGTACTCGGTGGAATCGACGCCGTGAGAGAACCACTCGGGATGCCCGATGAAGACTTTGCTGCACTCCACGATGAACGAGTGCAACACGTCGTGGAAGGAAAAGTCGACGGGAATGTACCGTCCTTCCGACGCGTGCGCCTCGTTCATGATCTTGCAGGTCAGGCTTATCATCTCTGACGCGAGCACCTCGCACTTCTTGATATCCGGGAAGCGTTTCACCAGTTTGGTGCAGAAGTCGTGAACGACCGAAGAGTTCCACTCGTTCATCTTGGACATGCTCTGCTTGAAGTGGTACAAGAGCTTGTTGTCCGAGTCGACCCTGTCCGCTATCTGGTCGTGCTGGATTTGAAAAATGGTAAACATGGGATTGTTCAACACATCTAGTATTTGGTCGTTACACAAGGCCTTCGCATCGACGAGCGCAGACGACATCATCTTGCTTATCTCGACCGTACGTACGTTTCAGTCTTTTGGTCTTCACGACACATTTTTATCTTGACAATATCGACGCGCTTCTTCACAAAATTTTAGTGTAAAAGCAAAGTTTAAATCACGGGGACAATCATCATGAAAAGGAAAACGACGAGGGATATGCAGTACAGCACGGTGACGCTAGGCTTGTTGATCTCGATGGGATTGTCACTCTTCTCCTGCACGAAGGGCGGGTTCAGGACCGAGAGGATGGAGAATGTGCACAGGGCCGTCGTGGCCGAGATACCGACCTTGGAGTAAAATAAATCGGTCAGCTGAAACTTTCTGTACGTCCACGCCGGGATGTCCTGGTACTGCTCCTGCGACAAGACGTTCGGGACGGATACTCTGGGCGTATCGACACCGAGGTCCGGGACCAGCGGTAAAGGAGGCGCGGAGGACACGGTGGCTGTTGGCGAACTGGTGCTTTCTGGGAATGCGGACATCGACATCTCTCTGCCCCAATCGACCGGAAGCCTCGGGCGTATCATTCTGCTACATTTTTTAATGCAAAACCTCGTCTCAAACACGACAAATAAAATGTTCCACGGGTGTACACACGTTTGAATTTGAACCATGGCGGCCGCTCCCGACACCAAAGTTCACGTGGAGGAGGACATCCAACTGAGGGCCGGAGAGCAGTGGGACTACGAGTTCCCCGTCGTCAACCAACAGTTCTGCCTCATGTCCATCGTCGACTGCGAAGATCCAGAGAAGCCAACCGCCGTCAAGATCTTCGGCTGCTACTCTTCCGCCGAGGCGGCCAACGCGACGGCAGCCAAGATAAGCTCCGAGTGCGACTTCTTCCACGTCTACGTCTGCCCCACCAACGCGTGGGTACCGGTGCCCCCGTCGGCAGACTTCATCGAGAACGTCGAGTACCAGGAAGCCAGAATGAAGGAGATCAAGGACACCTTCGCCGCGCTGAAGGAGCGCAAGGCGAAGGACGTCCTGCGTCAACTCAACAAAGGAGCTGCCATCACGGAATCTGTCGACGCCGTTGTCGGATGAGTGTTTTGTCATGAAAAAAATAAGGAGACAAATGTAAGTCGTAAACACGTGCGCACAACAGTTCAACCACTCGACACAAAACCGTATGAACCTCGTCTCGTGGAACTCAGCGATACAGATCAAAAAGAGGTGTCACCGGCCCACCGTCCGAGAGCCAGACAAGCTATGGTGCGAAATCGTGAGACCGGCACGGTACGAAGACCTCATTGGAAATGAAAAAGCCATCCGAGAAACGGAGGACTGGTTTCGCCTGGCGTCGTCGAATCCCAGGGCATCGTCCTGCCTCTTCGTACACGGCGAGTCTGGAACGGGAAAGTCCACGGCGGTGTCCATGGTCGCCAAGAAATTTAACTTCGAACCAGTGACGACGTACGCCGACCAGTCGAGGACTCCCGCTCGCCTGGAGGGCGTCGTGCGCGAAGCGGGGATTCACGGCAATCGAGGGGTCGTGGTCCTGGACGATTTCGAGATATTTCTTTCCGAGACCACCTCTCTCAGGGTGCTATCCAAGCTCCTCCGACAACTCCTCGGAGTCGGTAACGGAAACGGCAACCACGGAAACAACGGAAACCGCTCCAGGTGCCTCTTCGTGATCATCAGCAACTCGAAACACAAGTTCTTTGGGTCGCTCCAGGACATATCCACGACGGTTGGCTTCGAGCGACTGGAGCAGAGAGAAATGTACAAAATATTTAATCGCTTGGCCGCAAGAGTCAGCCGCCACGCCTACGTGCCACCGATGGCATCGTACTTATCGTCCATATCGAGCTCGGGGACGATCACACAGGGAGTACAACAGCTGCAGCTCATGTACGCCGGCACGGAGATGCCGACGCTCGACCACCGGCCGAAGAAAAAGCAAAAGCAAAAGCAAAAGCAAAAGCAAAAGAAGGAGAAACAGAAACACACAAATCAGACATCTCTGGCTTTGAATCAGAGCGTCAAGAACCGACGGGACTGCGTTTCTTATCTGTGGTCGGACATATACACCGACAAGATACTGGAGATGCTCGTCGACGACAAGTTCCAGCGAGGCCGGGTGGTCGATAGGCTAGTCGGCTTCGAGAAAGGGAGGCTCGACGCCGTCGGAGCACAGTTGCACGACGAGTACGCGCGAAGGATGATGTCGATGGAAAGGCTACGAGACGTCGCGGAAGATTTGAGCATGTCGGACTGTCACCGCGCAGAGCTCCACGAAGACGCCCTTTACGACGGAGAAAACAGGCAGAGCTGGTCGGCGAACGACATTTCCTACATCGCCTACGTTGCGCGCGGGGTCGTCGCCATCAAGGGTCAGCCGAGGAGGGACCAGTTTCGGTCGCGAAAGCCGCACACGAGACTCTTGAAATGCGACCAGCTCATTTTTTGAATTTGACATCTCACTTCGCAAGAATAAAAGTCTCCTTGAAAAACTTCATCAGAGCGATAGAGTCGAGTATGTCGTCGTAAGCACGATGCCTTCCGTTGCGACGAGGGAGCTTGACCGCAATATCGGGCCTCCAGCGCCGCACCATCTCGAGAGGGGTCGACACGTCGACGACTCGGTAGTGGAAGAACGTTTTCAGGCACGGAAAGTACTTGAGAAGGAAGGTGCGGTCGAAGTAGACGGTGGAACCCGCCAGCAGGCACTTCTTGTGGTTGCTCCGGCGAGGGTGCTGTTGCTGCCGGTACATGGACAGCGACGACGAGTCACAAGCGGACTCGGACCTTATGAAGGCCCCATTCGCACCCAGAGTCCTGTCGAAAAATGGTTGACTGGACGTGATACGCGTCGTGTCGTACCTGCCACCGACGTCCTTCGAGTAGTGATCAAAAAAATTCCACATCCTGTACTCCGCCTCGTGGTTGCTGAGCGCGCTGAAGTGGCAGGCCTCGAACAGACCGTTCCCACCGTCGCTGCGGTGGCAAAACTTTTTGCGACACCAGGCACTGGAACGAGCCATCAGGATCGAGTACGGGTGGTGAAGGACGAGACGCATCGAATCGATCTCGTTCAAGTCCGTGTCCGTGACGACCATGACGATCTCCAAGATCAAGTTCGTGTCCGTGTCCAGGCCAGTGGTCTCCAGGTCGATCCAAAACCACGGAAACTCGTTCTCGTAGTTGTGGTTCTGAATCGGGATGGGCCGCGCCTCTCGTGGGACCATGTCTCGCTTGCCTTTTTCTTTTGCTTTATCGTTGGTGATGTTGATGTTGTCAATGTTGTTGTTGTTGTTGTTGTTGTTGTTGTTGTTGTTGCTGTTGCTGTTGTTGC
>JAMASZ010000133.1 GCA_023301585.1 Alphaproteobacteria bacterium
TTGACACAACACGACATAATGTCGTAACAGAATGTAACGCTGGAATGACCAGTGATAATAATGGAGACCAGTAATGGCTAAAGTACACCACCGTAAAGCACGTAAAGATTATCCTGATAATGGCGTCAAGAAAGGTGACATGTATTATTACGTGTCGATCAAAACTGGCCCCCGATCCAGCCGTGTCATGCGCCAACTCACACCGTTCAAGCGATCACAGTTAACGTCCAGTGCGTTCTATGGTGCGATGTACGACATCGAAGATAGCCTACCGAACATCAAAGACGCGGAAATGGTTCGTGAGATCATCGGTGAGTTAGAGCAATTACGTGACGAGACACAGGACAGCTTTGATAAGACCCACCGTGTAAAACGTGATGGTCGAGAAGACTATCCGTTCTTCTCTGATGTGTCGGGTATCCTTTCTATAATGCAATCTGTGTACCAACAAGGGGCGCGTGACCGAGGTCAAAAAATAAGGGCGTTGATCCATGATTAAACGTATCATCAAGTGGCACAGACGCCGCCAACGGGCAATGCGTATCGGTATGCGATGGATAGAGACGGAAGAAAAAGTCGTCACTGTGGCAACCAACGCGATCCGTGGATTAAGTTCATTTGGTCGTGCGTTACAGATGTCCAAGCGCAACCGTAAAACCCGCGAACCACAGATTGTCGTGGATAGCCGCGCCTGGACGGGGAGACCATGAAAACCATCTATGCACAGACCCCCGTGGTCATGGTCGAACCGCAAGAATCGTATGATCTGATAGCGTATATTTACACCCCGCCTGAACTACGTGGGAAGGGTTTAATGCGTAAGTTATGGGAAGACACGATCTTACCTGACGTGACCCGCAATCTATTCTTGGTGTTCAATCCTGATGAGGGAACCGACCCGTTGCGGTTGCGACAGTTTTATGAGAGTATCGGCTTCGAGTTTCACAGTGACGGTACATATGCCGTTCGCGTATTTGAGGACTGACCATGACCGACAGAACATTCTATAAACCACGAGGCGATTGCTTCGAGATCGACACGAACATTGACCTACCCGAAGATCGGGTGAGCCAGAAAAAACTATTGAACACGTTCGCCAGGATGAAAGTGGGTGACAGTTTTTTCATCCCTGAACTCGGTACGGTCAAGCATTACAACCATGTCTTCGGTAACGTCCTATTCTTTGAGAAACGCTATCAGAAAGACTTTAACGGTATGGTTCGCTTCGAGGCTGACGAAGATGGTGTTGTCGGCTTACGTGTCTGGCGCGGCGAGGATAAAGAGCGCGAAGAACGTAAAGAAAAGTGACAACCAGACTGAAATCCCCGAAGGCGTTACAGTTGAGATCGAAACTATCCTTCGGGATACATAAGGGTCTCACTGTCGCGCATATAATCGACCAGGACCACGAGTATTTATTATACGCTAGAAAACGAGGGTGGATCAAACTAACCGCACCGGCGGCAACACTACTGATGTGGAAAACAACGGGTCATATAAAATATAAACTAACCGTTGACGAACACGACACAATGTCGTATTATATGTTCAAAGATAACAATGAGGAATCGACTGATGGACTATGAAACACTGACACCAGGTTCTTACTATGTGAGTAAGGATATTAAAATTACAGTCAATAAAGATGGGTCACTGATTGTCAGGGCCAGAAACTTAGACCCGTTGACGGTTAGACCTAACGCGGCAAATCAAGTTACCATAACGGGTGACGAACCGAAATGAGTATCCCCCGCTTCGATTATGACCGGTGTACAGGACGTAACGTTCAGCCACAACGTCAAGTGATGCCAGTGTGGACTAAGATGCCCCTGAAACGATTTGCGGCGGCTGTCGAACGTCACACAGCCGAACATGGCGAACCGCCGGTGTTGGTATGGCCCACATGTACGGGTGAACGAGCAAAGGTGACTAAGTGATGGGGTTTTTCGTATTATCAATATTACTCATTGTCGTAATCATATCGCTTCATAGCGTCCGCCGCGCTATCCAGGCACAGCACGAAACATTGAAGGGTATCCGCAATCGCATTACCCCGACTGATTTAAGGATGATCGACGATGACTGATAACACTATTGCATACACACCTATTCGCCGCCGAAGGGGTTGTCATATAAAAAAGTGGCGAACTGAAATGGGTATGACACAAAAAGAACTTGGTCAAGAACTTGGTCGAAGCGAGAGAACAATACAAAGATATGAATCCGAAGACGTTTTCATGGGTAAAGTTTTCTATAATGCTGTATTTTTACTTCACTCAAACCATACGGAAGGAAAAACCGATGTCTAACACAGAAAAAGCCCTAGCGTGGTGTCTCGCGTTATCAGTAAGCGCGAATGTGGCTATCGTTCTCATACTGGTCAAGTACGGAACGTCCACAATCAACACTCTCATTCATAAGATGCCGATATGAGCGATGTCGGAAAGGTGCGATTGAAGCGTATTGAGACCGATACGTTAAATGCCATAAAAAACCTCACCACAGCGCGTACACAGCGACCGATGAAGTCACAGGACATCAGAGACGTTGCGACACAGATGGAAGCTGTCGCGGCTCACCTATGGCAAGTAGCGAACGATATGGACGGTGAATAGTGAGGCGACCCACTGATCCTGTTGAACGCATTATATTTGACGCATTAACGGATGCCGACATACCTTTTCTGATGGACGGTGATGTCGGTTATAAAATGGCGGAACGTTTAGATTTTAAGGTCATGGTTGACCCCGTTATATTCATAGAGTGTAAGCAATTTCATACGCCTCGTTCTAATGAGCAATTAACGAGAAGTCCGAACATTATCCTTATACAAAGTATCGCGTCAGCTAAATTCTTTGCCGATATGATAAGAAAAAACCCCGCAACCGAATTAACCGGCGCGGGGAAGTTATCTCAAAGAGGATGAGCGGGGAATCGAAATCCACTCACGATTGATATACTGTTACATAGTCACAGTGTCAATCCTTACCTTCCAAGTCAGCCTTACGAGCCTTTTCACGCGCCGCGATCCGTTCAGCTTCATCATCCATCCAATCGTAACGGGCATCAATCTCATCGACCAGCGCGTCCCATTTATC
>JAMASZ010000134.1 GCA_023301585.1 Alphaproteobacteria bacterium
CCATTTAAAGCATTACCTTTGTTTATGTATGCCTCTACAAAATCTGGATTAATATCTATTGCCTTCTGTGCCTCCTCCAGCGCCTCATCAAAACGATCAAGGTGTTTTAAGCAATTAGCTTTATTAGTGTATGCTTCAAAATAATCAGCATTAATAGCAATAGCTTTATCCCAATATTCAAGTGCTTTACTGGCATTACCAGTCGCATCTAACATAACAGCATAAGCATTCAGTGCATTTGTGTTATCCGGATTAAAACCCAATGATTTCTTTAACATCTCAATAGAGGCATTGATATTGCCACGTTGATAATTCAAAACACCCAACGCATAATAACTAGGAGCATGTTCAGGGTCGAGTTTCAAAACTTCCTGATACTTTTCTTCAGCTAAATTTAAATTTCCCTGTAGCAATTGCGCCTCAGCGGAGAAATATATTCTATCTACGTCGTTTAAACCTTCTTCTTTTGCAGAAGCATTACTCATAACAAATACCCTTTCACGTTCTAAATATAAAATACTGCATTTTCACTTAAAAGGAAAATTTATAGGACGAACAACACACACATATGTCGAGGATAACGAAATAAAAAAACTTAATTACATAAGTGGTTTACAGAATAAATACAACATTAACAAAACGGGTTACAATTGTGTTTTTATTAAATTTTTAATAGTTTATTAACTAAATGCGTGGTAAATTGATTGTACTGAATTATATTAATAACGGATTACAAAGGATTGTAGCCATGACAAAATCAAAGAACTTGACTAATAAAAAAATTCTCATGCTTGGAACAGCGTTAGTAAGCCTGAACACTTTAGGCTCTACTGAGCTTAAAGCAACAACAGGAGCCATCTCAGCACTAGCAACAATTGTTGACGCCATCACAGTCAGCTCCGTACAAGCCCTTAACTTCGGACGATTTGTTGTAACGGCATCAGGTACTATAACAGTTGATACAGCCGGTGCGGACTCGCGAACAGGCGGCCTCACGGACGCCAGTGGTGCTGGTGTTATTCAAGAAGGTATATTCAAAATTGGCGGAACAGCCAGTGTGCCAATCGATGTAACCATCTCAGCAACAAATAACCTTACAGGTCCGGGTACTATCTTACTTGGTAGCATCGACTTAAACACAATTGCTGGTGTTCAGGCTTCACGAGTAGGTACACAGGCTATTAGCTTGCCAGTTGGTGGAACAGCTACTTTCCCAATGGGTGGAACAATTACCGTTGATGCGGCAGATCCAGTTGGTGAATATACTGGTAGTGTTATTTTAAACGCCGTATATCAATAATATATTTTTATCTTTATCTAAGATGGCGCCTTGAATTTCAGGCGCCATTAGTGCATTATACAGGTATGATAAAAGAAAAATTAAAGATGAAAAAACAATATATACTCTTTCCACTACTAATACTTTTTCTGGTCATAACTCCAAGTAGTCATGCTTTACAGTTAGTGTTTAAGCGTATCGTTTTTGATGGATCTAAACGATCTGATTCCGTTATTTTTATCAACAATACAAATAAAGAGGCCACCTTTAGAGTTAGCTGGCGTGAGATGGTTATGACGGAGAGCCAAGGCTTAAAAGATGTAGCTTCATATAACAATAGCGCGCGCAATCTGATTAAATATTCGCCTAGACGCGTAACGGTTCCCGCTAACTCCCCACAACAAATAAGACTACTTTTAAGACGCCCTGGAGATCTTGCCGATGGTGAATACCGCTCACACCTTATCATTAAACAAGAAAGCCCTCAAAAAGATCCTAATCAACCAGATGTTACGGCAACAGTAAGCGTTTTACCTGCTATCACTTTACCTGTTTTTGTCAGAAAAGGTAATCTAAATGCTCAACTGGATATCGTAAACTCTTCGGCCAGAAGAAGCGCAAACGGGGTTGATTTAGCATTGAGAGTTCAAAGGACAGGGGAAAAATCCGTTTATATGGATATTCACTTTATTTGCAACCCAGATACAGCCCCCTACTTATTAAAACGTGTGCATCAGGCCGCAATCTATACCGATATCTCACAGAAGAATTTTAGATATAGTGTTGCAACACCACCTGACAAGCAAGCCTGTCAACAAATGACCATTCGTATTATTGAGCCTGAACGCAATAAAAACCTTAAAGGAAAGGTTTTAGCCTCTCAACGAATAGACGTTTTATAAGTCTTTTTTTCATAAAAAATTAAATAAATCACTTTTAATTTCTTTTTTAAGGCAAATCACTCTATGATGTGAAGGTAAATTATTGTTCTAATAAAAATACTTATTCATCATTTCTCTGTTTTAAAACCTTATGAGCTTATTTTCCCTATATCAAAAGACAAAGATTCTTGCTCCAATTATTGGATGCATCTGTCTCAGCTCGTCAATTGCGTCTGCACAGTTACCGCAATCATTATCAACAACTAACAATGCAGAATCCTATGATGAATCAATAGATGATTACTTAATTTTAGCAGTTGTTGTTGATAAAAAATTAGCGGCCGAGGGCATATTAGCGCTTGAGCAAAATGGGAAATACTATCTCCCCCTCAATGACCTTTCAGGCGTGTTTGGTTTCTTTATGAACCCCACTAAGAAAGATGGTGTAATCTCAGGTTGGATTAATGAACCTAAAGATGACTTTAGAATCAACCCTCAAGAATTAGCTTTGTACAAAGGCAAAGAAAAAATTGCAATTTCACCGCAGTCCATTTTCTATGACACACAATCTAGCAACAATGATTTATATATAGATTTAAGTGTTTTAAACTATCTCTGGCCTGTCAACATGGCAGTAGAGCTTACAACCTTAACTTTACAAACTGAGAGTTTAACAGAGCTTCCATTTCAACGAGAATTGAAACGTAAACGAAATCAAAAAAACAGCCTCAAAAATAGAAATGCTCTCTTTTCTGATAGAGGCGTATACCCTTTTAAAGCAGAACCTTACAAAGGATTTGGGAAACCAGCGATTAGTTTAAACGGGAACGTTGGATATAATTCCACGACAGATAACTACGAAAACAGATTAGCTGTTTCCGGTGTTCAAGACCTATTAGGCACAAGCGCGGATTACTCAATAAACTTTGGTAAAGCACAAGGACAGTTTAAAAACCCTGAAAATTTTAGACTACGGTTTACGCGCCAAAACATTCACGAGAATGCGTTGCCATTAGGCTTAGAAAAAGTACAAGCTGGTGATGTCCAACTAAAAACCCGATCTCTAATTAACTCAGGCATGAATGGGCGTGGTATTATTTTGAATAATATACCCGCAGAGCGTGAT
Organism: Alphaproteobacteria bacterium; assembly: GCA_023301585.1. GTDB lineage: Bacteria > Pseudomonadota > Alphaproteobacteria > Micavibrionales > Micavibrionaceae. The sequence continues at coordinate 3,287 of JAMASZ010000134.1, forward strand.
GTGGAATTTGATATTATACGCGTAACTGGTGTTTCTATCCCAGGTTATGAAGCAGAGTTATACCGTAACGGAGCCTTGATTGAAGTTGGGGTTGTCGACAGCTCTGGAGAATATGACTTTCAAAACATTCCATTATCATATGGTAACAATAAAATAAGCGTTGTGTTATATGGTCCGCAAGGGCAACGCCAAGAAGTAAACGAGTCATATTATATTGGTAACAATATGGTCAAAAAAGGTGAAACTCAATACAGACTAGGCATGGTTAATTCTGAAAAAGATTTAATTCCAATTAATGAACGCCGTACAAATAATGCAGAAGGATATGCCGCGAGCGCTCAAATATCTCATGGAATATCGAAAAAACTATCAGGATTTGCATCAGCATCCACCGTTCCAACTCGTAGCAACGGGGATAAAGATTACTTTAGCCTTGGGTTCATAACCTCTGCCTTTAACGCTTTATCTCAAATTGAATTGTTTCGTAGCAGCGATAATGGTTACGCCGCTGAAACCAAAATCTTGAAAAATGTTGGAAAATACAACTTAAACTTCAAACTAGGGTTATTCGATGACTTTGAAAGTCGTGCAAATGGATTTGACGTTGCTGCAAATAAATTGGAAGCAGAGAGTCGTATCCAAAGAAACTTTAAAACACCTCTAGGAAATTTAGGGTTAGAGCTTTTTGGTAATCACAGGAAGCGTAAAAATGGATCTAACACAACCCGCATTTCAGCCCTACAATCCATCGCTAAGAACAGGGCAAAGCTAACTAACAGCCTTACAACAAATATATCAAATAGATCCCAAACAACAGTCACTGGTCGGGTTTCTGCAACTAAGCGATATAAAGATTTAAGATTACGTGCGAATGCTAATTATAGTGTGAAACCTGATTGGGATATATCGAACATTACGCTAGAAGCAAAAAAACAATTTAACCCAACCTATTCAGGAAGCATCAATACCAATTATAATTTAAATTCTAATGAAACACAGACGCGGCTACAATTAACAAAAGATTTTGATACTTTTTTAGGAAGTGCAGAAACCAATTGGTCTTCACAAAGTGGTGCTGGTTTCATGCTTCGCGCGTCCACATCATTCGGTCCTTATGGCGCAAATGACAAATACATTGCGTCTAGCCGTGCCCTTAACAATGTCACTCCTATCTTGGCTGATATTTATCACGATGAAAATTATAATGATGTTTTTGATATTGGCGACACCCCTATTGAAAACGCTCAAATAAAATTGAACACCTCCACACAAAAGGCAGAATCAAATAAATACGGTCGATTGAACCTTATAAAAACTAGCCGTAATTCACCAGTAAACGCAAAGATAATGGCTAATACAATTGCCGATCCATACTTACAACCTACCATTGAGGGGTATAGTATTTATCCTCGCCCTGGCGTGGCCCAAAAGCTATCATTCCCTGTCGTCGATACTGGTGCAATAGACGCAACCTTAACGGATCCCAGAAGTGGAGCGCCTATTGCTAATATTGATATATTCTTACTCAATTCTAAAGGCAATATAGTGCAAACTACATATACTGGGCAAGACGGCTACTTCACCTTAGAATTCTTAGTACCAGACCAATATACAATTAAATCAGGCAATATTGCAGGATTAGGGTATTTTGAAAAAAATGTTTCTGTAACACCTGATAATTTGTTTAATTTTGGTGTAAATATTACAGCCAGTAACGTAAAAAGAGACCCTCTGATTGCTAATCTTAGCCGCACCAGAGAGCTATTACGACAATTCAGAGAAGAAAATTAACCTAATTAATTATAATTATTCAGTTTAATCCACAACAACCTGTGTGTATTTACTATGATAAATTGACCTTTCTCTTCTGGAAAAATACTATTAATCAAACAAGTCTTGTTTATTCATAGTTGGTTGTAATCTTTTGGTAAAAAATATTTTTCATACAAATAACGATATGCTTAGAAAATCTATTTCGAGCGTTACTATATTTGCGACCTTGATGCTTTTAGCTGGGTGTGAGTTACCAAAACTACGTTCGCCGTTTGAAATGTCGGAAAAGCCTGCAGAACAAATGATTGAACGCCCCGACCCACTGCTAAAAGATCCACCGTTTTCAAAAAGTGCTAGCAATAGAACATTATTCGACAATCCCGTCAGAAATGATAAGGACCGCTTCCAACGCTTAGAAATTGAACTACAGAAATTAAGAAATAGTTTTGATACAGTAGAGCCGTCAATCAAACGTCTTTCTTCGATTGAAGCGGAACTAACGGATTTAATGAAGCAAATTGAAAGCTCTTTGTCTAACAAACCTCGTTCAGCTATGCCTGCCCCTATGGGTGCGCCAACGCCATTAGCACAGAATAACTTCCCTGCTTCCGCGCCTAAGGCGACCATGAGCAAACCAGCAAAATCAAATTATAAGCCGCCAATGACAGCTAGCGCAACTTCTGGTGACCTACTAAGAATACGAGTAGCCGATAACACAAAACAGAAAACAAGAGTAGTAATTGAAACTTCCAAGAGATTTGGACCATCTGTAGATACTGTTGGTAGCAATTTGGTTGTAACATATCCTTCGGGGCGTGCTGATTTAGACGTATCTTCAATACCATTCAGATCTAGAGGTATTAAGTCCATGTCTAAAACAATGAACCCTGATGGTGGATTTACTCTTAAATTTGGCTTAGCGCCAGGGTATGACTTTATGTCACAAGGCTTTATTAAACCTAATAACGCTAGCCGTAATCACCGACACTTCATAGACGTTTCCTACGACAATTTCGTTAAATAGCATAGCCACACTGCAGTATTATTATTCTAATTTTAATTGATACCGGCACTTAATTATTAGATAATAATAGGTATGAAAAACATTACATTACCCATTAATGAAAACATCAGACCACCCTAC
>JAMASZ010000135.1 GCA_023301585.1 Alphaproteobacteria bacterium
GCGTTCCTTAATTTGCTTTTTACGCTGTAACGCTTCGTATAACTCTTGCTCTGCACGGGAGTAGAAATATTCTTCCTTCGTGTCATTTGACGCAGATTGCTCGACTTGCTCTGACATATCTTTATCAACGATATTAAACGGTGTTTCTTTTTTGCCCGCTAGGTCTTTTAAACTTGAGCTTTCAATATCATCCATATTTGAAAATGCTTGAAAGTCTGCTTCATCATCAGCGTCTAAATCCACATCATCAAAACTAAAGTCATCGGCTTTACTTGGTGCTGGTCTCTGAGTTTTCTTAACAGGTCTTTTTGTAACTGCTTTTTTAGATTTTGGCGCAACGGTTTCGTCAGAAACACCAATACCACCAGCATCATCAAGAAGCGTTAAAAGCTCTCTATTTCTATCTGCTAATTTATCTAAGCGTTTTGCAAGACCATCGCCTGCTTCGTTCATGAAGCGTAATTCATCAGAAAGGAACTTTGCTTCGCTGACTAACTGTCTTAAATCTTTGTCAGACTCAACAGCGTTTTTCTTCATATTGCCGATTGCATTTTCTGCCGTATCAACAGCCGTCGATAATTCTCGAATTAGTAATTGTAAACCGTCACGACCGTCACGAAATGTTTTAAAAAACATTGTAAGGCGCACTGCGTAGAAAATTGAAACTCCTAAAAAAACAAGAATAAGACCATCTAAAATAAAGCTTAAGCCATAGCCCATTAGTCGTCCTCCTCGCTCTTTTGGATATACTGGTCAACCTGAACGGCAATGTTACCTTGCTTTTGACCAACTGGTCCGCGGAACATCGGCACGTTACCACAACGTAATTCTAATTCATCTTCTGGACGTGTGTTAAACAATATCTGTGTTCCGATGCGCCAATTTAATAGCTCATCAAGGGACATAACCTGCTCACCCAAAACTGCCTGAAGCTGAACTTCGGTTTGGTGTAATTCTTGTGTCAGGTGATTTTCCCAAATTGAGTCACGTCCAAATTTTTCACCCATAAACATCTGAAGAAGAAGCTCACGAATAGGCTCCAACGTTGCATATGGAATAATTGTTTCAATACGTCCACCACGATCACCCATATCAACGCGAAGGCGCGCCAACACACAAGCGTTATTAGCTTGAGTAATTGCCGCAAAACGTGGGTTTGTTTCCATGCGGTCTAGCGTAAAGCTAACTGGTGATAAGGGGTCAAATGCGGAGGACAAGTCACTCAACGTCACCTGAACCATACGTTCAACTAATTTGGTTTCAATCGTTGTATAAGGGCGTCCCTCGATACGAATAGCTGGCGTTCCTTTACGACCGCCCAACAACACATCAACGATAGAATAAATCAGCGCACTGTCCGTCACCATCAACCCTTGGTTATCCCATTCTTCCGCCTTAAAGACAGAAAGCATAGCAGGCAATGGAATTGAATTCATGTAATCGCCAAAGCGAACAGTCGACACTTGGTCGAGTGATACCTCAACGTTATCAGAGGTCAAATTACGCAACGTTGTCGACATAAGACGAACCAAACGGTCAAACACAATATCGAGCATTGGCAGACGTTCATAGTTCACCATTGCCGAATTAATAAGCGCCATCACGCCAGAATTATCGCTATCCGCGCCCATAGAGTCATCGAACCCTAGAAGGGAATCAATCTCATCTTGGTTTAAAATACGCTTATCAGAATCGTCATCGTCACCGTCCATAGAGGGCATGTCAGACGCGGCGTCCATCGCCATGCCATCTTGTGTCTTTTCGATTTCGTCTATATCTGTATCGCTCATAAAATCTTTATCTGTTATTTACTTCTAATATTATTAGAGCAAAAACCATGCCTAATTATTAAAACTGGCTTAAAACCAGTGTGTTACACCTGTTATTGTATCAGAATTTCTTGGAACAGCACATCTTGAACTTCGATTGGATACGCTGCGGCATTAACACGCGCTAGTAATTCCATTTGAAGCCTGTAAATTCCTGCTGATCCTCTCAAATCCTTCACACGCAGCTCGCGCAAATATGTTTGGAATTGGTCTACAACTCTTGGCATTACTTGTTCTACAGCGACCTTATTGGCTTCGCTTTTAAGCTCTAACTGGACGCTTAAACGCAAATAACGTGGCTGACCATCATCACTGCTAAGGTTCACAATCATGTCTGGAATTTCTAAGAAGGTAGCGCCTAGGTCAGATGTACCTGCATGAGCGTCATCGCCCTTGCTGTGATCATCACCATCAGCAGAGTCAAGAGACTCTTCGCTCGCGCTTTCTTTGCCCATCATACCATCTAGCGCTCCTGAGAAATACGCGCCTATACCACCACCGAGGATTAAAACTGCCGCGCCCACTAAGATAAGGATCTTTTTGGAAACACCACCGCCATCTTCTTCTTCGATGTCATCGTCATCTAGGGACGCATTTACTTGAGTATCGGTCATTTTGAAATCCTAATTGTGCAATTACTGAAAATTGGAAATAATTTAGCTCTAATAATAGCATAAACTATTCTATAAACTGATTAATTATAGATATAATCCCATCTATTTTACTAGCTTCTTTGCGTAAAAACCCACAATGCTCAATCATAATCGGTTATTCACAGGCAAAACTTACCCTTCAGCTATATGTCAAAGCCCAGTGCCAGTCATTTTTGACACCCTCCACCTTCACCAGTATCTACATAACCTATTGATATATAACAATTATATTTATTGGCACGCTCTGTGCATTGAGAATAGGGAAAGAATTTTTTGATTTAGCGAATAGTTCATTAAGTCAGACAGGTAACAAGTAGGAAAACAGTACGATGGAAAATTCCCTTTATATAGGCTTATCAAAACAAGTCGTTCTTGAAGAGAACATGAATATTATCGCGAATAATGTGGCCAACATTAATACCCCCGGCTATCGCGGTCAGAATATGATTTTCAGTGAATACATCGAAGACCCTCGTTACATGAAAGAAGATATGGCGCTTGTTCTTGATTACGGACAATACCAAATGACAGACCCTGGTCCTGTTCAAGTAACAGGAAACCCACTAGACGTTGCCATCGTTGGTAATGGTTTCTTAGGCATTCAAACACCAGGCGGTATTCAATATACACGTTCTGGCAACCTAACAATGGACGCGCAAGGTGTTGTTAAAAACGCACAAGGTCTTCCCGTTGCAAGCGAAGGTGGTGGAAACATCACTATCCCACCAGAAGCTGAAAATATCTACATCGATAGAAAAGGTATCATCTCAACAGATGATGGTGAAATTGGCCAGCTTAAATTAGTTGAATTCAATAATACGCAAGAATTAAACCCAGCAGGTAATGGCTTATACGTTACAAACGCCGCCCCTCAACCACCACAAGATACAACAGTTGTTCAAGGCAGCATTGAAGGTTCTAACGTTCAAGCCGTTGTTGAAATGACACGAATGATTGATGTTCACCGTGAATATCAAGCCGTTCAAAACATGATGAAAAACGAACATGACAGAATGAAGGGCGCAGCCCAAAGACTGGCAAAAACTGAATAGTAAAATTTAATCTTAAGGATACGACCCAAGGAGAAAAATAAAATGGTAACACGTTCACTAGATATCGGCGCAACAGGTATGTTAGCACAGCAACAAAATGTTGATGTGATTTCAAACAACATTGCGAATATGACCACGACTGGCTTTAAACGCCAACGTGCAGAGTTTCATGACTTGATATATCAAAACAAATTACGCCCAGGTGCGCCATCTGCTGATGCAGGAACAAGCGTCCCTTCTGGTTTACAGTTTGGTTTGGGTGTGAGTGTTGGTGCGATTTACCGCCTGCATGAACAAGGAACAATCCAGTTAACTGAAAACGATTTAGATTTAGCGATTAACGGTGAAGGGTATTTCCAAATTGAATTACCTGACGGTGAAACCGCCTATACTCGTGCCAGTGTTTATCAATTAAACGAGAATGGTGAAATTGTAACACCACAAGGATTTAGACTACAGCCTGGTTTAAGCGTCCCTGAAGATGCGATTGACATCATGGTGAATAGTGGCGGTGAAGTTTTCGTTAAGATCCCTGACCAAGTAGACTTTGAAAGTATAGGACAAATTGAACTTGCTAAGTTCATTAATCCAGGTGGTTTAGAAGCCATCGGTGACACGATGTTCTTAGAAACAACATCATCAGGAAACGCCAATACAGGTAACCCTGGTGAAGAAGAATATGGAACAATCCGCCAAGGTGCGATTGAAAATTCAAACGTGAATATTGTTGAAGAGATAACAAACTTAATCGCGGCACAACGTGCGTATGAGATGAACTCAAACGTCATTAGTACAAGTGATGAAATGTTACAAACAATCACACAGCTTAGATAATAGCTGATAGATAGGAGTAGATAACAATGCTGAATAATTTTTTAAATAAATCATCTGTGACAGTGAAATTAACGTTAGTTTTTACCTTAATCATTGTCAGTGTATCAGGCGTATTCTTAGGCGCACGTGCAGCAATGGCAGCAAGTTTAAAAAATATCAGCGTTGTTAAAAGCGACGTCATTAAAATCAATGACTTGTTTGATGGTGTAACCCATAACGCAGAATACGTTATCGGTCCTGCCCCACAGCCTGGTCAAGATATGGTTTTAAATGCACGTACTTTGTACCGTATCGCCATCTCACTAGACCTACCATGGCGTCCGACCACTAGCGGTGAGAGCATTACTGTCCGTCGTGAAGCGACCGTAGTTCCATTCGAAGACATCGAAAGCACTATCCATGACAAGTTATCATCAGAGGTAAGTGGTAACTTCACAATGTCCCTTAACAATGGTAAGCCTGAAATCATCTTACCGGGTGAAATGGCAAACACCGTTGAAGTAGATAGCTTTAGCTATAACGCTCAACGTAATGTATTCCATGTTTCAGTTGTTGCCCCTTCTAAAGAAAACCCATTAAAGAAATTAAACTTAGTTGGCTCCGTTGAGCGTAGTGTTGAAATTCCAGTTCTTCGTAACCCATTACGCAACGGTGACATCATCAGTAAAAATGACCTTGATTGGATTAATGTCCCTGAGAAAAAATTACAGCACAACACAGTTATGCGTGAAAGCGATTTAGTTGGCATGACACCGCGCCGTATTTCTCATGCAAATAAAGCCCTACTATCAAATGAATTAGAGCAACCACAATTGGTTGACCGTGGTGAGAATGTTCTTATCACTTTTAAAAACGGCCCTCTTGTTTTAACGACAAAAGGTAAAGCCCTTCAATCTGGCGCAAAAGGTGACATTATTCGTGTAACGAATTTAAACAGCCACCGCACAGTCAATGCATCTGTGACGTCAGAAAACCAAGTTGTTGTTCAATAGAACAATCAAAAAGGAGTAGTAATAATGAGTCTAGCAAATAAAAAACACATAAAAGGTTCTGCCCTTATAACCGCCATGGCAGTATTGCTGACAGGTTGTAGCGCAGGCGAACGATTAGCCAATATTGGCTCCCCTCCAGCAATGAGCCGTATTGAGAACCCTGCGGAAGAAAAGCAATACCGCTCTATCTCAATGCCAATGCCCGAAGTTAAAACAGTTGCCCCTGAAAACAACTCATTATGGAGTGGCGGTAGCCGTCAAACATTCTTTGATGATCAACGCGCAAATGACATTGGTGATATCTTAACCGTCATGATTGATATTGATGACCAAGCACAACTTGAAAGTGAAACAGATCGTTCACGTTCTGCTAATGAAAGTGCTGGTTTAAATTCACTATTAGGTCTTGAAACCAAATTAGCTGGTTTGATTGACGAGAACTTAAATACTGAAAGCTTGGTTGATGGCGAAACAGATTCTGATTACCGCGGTCAAGGAAGCACAGAACGCGAAGAACAAGTTGAAATGAAATTAGCGGCGACAGTTACGCAAATTCTTCCGAACGGCAATATGCTAATACAAGGAAGACAGGAAGTGCGCGTTAATTTTGAAAAACGTATCTTGGAATTAGCAGGTATCATTCGTCCAGAAGATATCACGGTTGATAATTCCATTCCTTACGAAAAAATTGCAGAAGCGAGAATCTCATATGGTGGTAAAGGACAGATCACTGATGTGCAGCAACCTAGATATGGTCAGCAAGTTTATGACGTGTTGTTCCCATTCTAAGGAATTCGCGATGTGCTTGAAGGGAAATTCAAAGCACGTCACGACATAAGAGTTCAGAACCAACTCTAAAGTTAAAAAGCCAATCTCAGTATCAGATTGGCTTTTTTATTATCCATTTTTCAACGTATCTAAATATTCTTGCTGACCTTTTGATAAAGTCCCCGACAAGGTAAGTGTAATACCGTCCGCACCTTTAGCGGGGGCAGTACGTGACAAAGCGGCAGTACTGCCCTTTTCAGCGGCACCATAAAATTCGTCTACAAACCCTGCCGTAAGCCCTGTTTTCTTCCACTTTTCTGCCAAAATAGTAACTGTCGTTTCTTTTGCCATATTAATTCTCCGTTTAATTTATACTAAATCATAATCTTCTTGAGAATATTGTCAATTTAACGCATAAATTTTTATGGCTATAAAACTACAGACCTATATAGAAAGCTGGGACGGACCAAATATCTTGGACTGTTTTGACGCCATCTCCGACAAGCCCTACAGCCTGTTTTTTGATAGCAATGACAACGAACACCCTTTAAGCCAATTTAGCTTTATCTGCTGGGCGCCGCGAGAGGCTATTAACTATCATAATAATTATGAAGATCCTTTCGACCTTATTCAAAAAAAATTAGATAA
>JAMASZ010000136.1 GCA_023301585.1 Alphaproteobacteria bacterium
CATCTCCACCATGAAAGTGGATTGCCCACGCGCCAAATCGTCGGCGGCACCGACACGGCTAAATAATCTATCAACCACACCAATATGTGCGTGGCTGGCGGGCACGTAAGATCCTATTTGAGCCATGATAGTGATAAGGGCATTTTGCCTCAAGAACGTTGATTTACCTGCCATGTTGGGACCAGTAAGTAACCAAAGACGCTGCGTATCGGAAAGGTCACAATCATTAGGAATAAAGCTTTCTGATTGCTTTTTCAGCGCATTTTCAACAACAGGGTGACGTCCTTCGGTAATCTCAAAGGCGAGCGTATTATCCAATTTCGGTCGATTGTAATTTTGCTCAATCGCTAAACTTGCCATGGAAATTGCTACGTCTAATTGTGCGAGACCGCCTGCAATTACTGCTATCTCATTGGCGTGGCTGTTAATTTCCATCATCAACTCACGGAAAATGCTTTGCTCAACGGCTAATGCTTTATCTGCCGCACTCGCTAAATCACGTTCTAATTCAGATAGCTCTGTCGTAGTAAAGCGCACGTTATTGGCAAGTGTTTGACGATGAATAAACGGGTTATTCTTACCCTCATCACCAGCTTTCACCATTAGCTTATCACCATGACGGGCAGTAACATCAATGAAATACCCAAGAACGTTGTTATACGTGACTTTTAGCGTATCAATACCAGTAATATCACGGTATTTAGCCTGTAATTCCGCTATATGGCGTTTGCTATTATCACGTAATGCGCGCAAGTCATCTAGCTGGGCGTTGTACCCTATTTCAATAAACCCACCATCACGTTCAAGGAACGGTAAATCTAATTTTAAGGCGCTACGTAGCCTATCTGATAGGACTTTCAGTGTATCGTTCAATTTAACTGATTTCGAAACAAGGAGTAGCGATTTGTCGTTTTTCTGCCCTAAAAAGACGGCAATTGTTTCAGCACTGGCTAATCCATCACGGATAACGCCTAAGTCTTTCGGACCTCCACGATCAACACTTAGTCGGGCGAGGGCACGTTCAATATCTGGCGTTTCCTTTAATTTCTCTCTTAAGCCCTCTCTAAGGGCTTTATCGGCGATTAGGCTCGCAACTTCACCTTGGCGCTGCGAAAGCTCTTCTATGTCCGTGAGTGGCGCAGATAGGCGCGTTTGCAGTAATCTCGCACCCGCACCAGTAGCAGTGTAGTCAATTGTTGCCAATAAACTACCTTTACGCTCACCGCTAAGCGTTCTAGTTAGTTCCAGATTACGCCTTGTTGCCCCATCAATTTCCATGACAGAACCGCTTGAGAGCTGCTTAGGTGGTTGTAAATGCGGGATTTTTCCCTTTTGCGTACGGTCAATATAGTCAATAAGCGTTCCGGCCGCTGATACTTCCGCACGACTAAACGCCCCAAAGCTGTCCAATGTCCCCACACCGAATATATTCTCAAGACGCTTTTGAGCGTTCTGGCTGTCAAAAAGGCTACTGGATAACGATGTTAGCTTCTGTCTGTAGGGTGTAAAGGCTTCATTAAGGGCGGGGGTGTCCATCAACTTGTCTGTGGCTAATATCTCATTAGGGCTAATTCGGTCTAATGCTGTGGCGATACTTTCTTGTGGTAGCGTTTGCACATGGAAAGCGCCCGTCGACACTTCAATCCATGCTAATCCGTACTGCCCTCCAATATCGTTAATTGCCGCAAGATAGTTGTTCTCTCTCGCTTCTAGCAAGTTATCTTCGGTCAAAGTGCCGGGGGTAACGACACGTATTGTTTCTCTATTGACGAGGGTCTTAGACGTAGGTCTACCTTCTTTTTTTGCCCGCGCTTTGGCTTGTTCTGGTGTTTCAGTCTGCTCACAAACCGCGACCTTATGACCGCTTTGAATAAGCTTCGCCATGTAAGGGCTATAGGCATGAAATGGCACCCCACACATTGGAATATTCGTGCCTTCGGTTTTTCCGCGCTTCGTTAGAGTAATATCTAAAACCCGTGAAGCAATCACCGCGTCATCATAAAACAGCTCGTAAAAATCACCCATGCGGTAAAACAGCAAACAATCAGGATTTTCTGCTTTTAACATATGGTATTGCGCCATCATCGGCGTATGACCTTGGGCTATGAAATCATCATAGCTAGCAGGAGCTGAACTATCTTCAGCGCTATCTTTTAAAGCAGTTTGTGACATAGACTATATTTACGACAAATTGAGCCGTAATAAAACCTTTGAGACACAGCAATTCACAGTTGTTTAACGTCTAGTTGGAGGCTCATAGGGCTTCGTCAGAGCATTTACTTCTTTTTTTACAAAAGCTCTCGCAAAGCTCAGAAGCTGTTTCGTTGACATGTGTGGTAATCCATCAGGTGTTGTACTGTAATCATCAAGGACTGCCATTTGCTCTGAAATACGCTTGAACGTAGCTTGTGCCGCGCTAACTGTAAGTAAACTATCGCTCTGTTTTGTAATCCTGTTGTTGCCATAGGATATAAAGTATTGATAGAGCGCATGCATGGCAAGTTGATAACGCGCTGCTATTACGTCTGCATTTGATGTATCCGTTGCTCTTTTAAAGCTACCGACTAAACTTGTTAGCGATTTATTTTGCTTTAACTCTTCCCAAATATCATCGGCTACCTCTAAGTTAAGGTAAGGCTCTTCCGCTCTCTGTTCATTTCTAGTAGTTACGTTAGACGCTAGATATGTTTCGATGTTGTCTTCTTCGGCAGCTTTTTTCGGAATTATCGCGTAATGATCTGGTATAATAAATCCATCTAATTCTGGGTTTCTATCTGCAATGATGGTTTGTACCCATGGTATGTCTATGGTGTCCCAATGTTGAATGTCATGTTTTATCGTTTCGGGAATAGGGGCTTTTTCAAGCTTATCCGTTATCTCTTCAATGTTCGCTGTTCCGATAATCACTTTTACAGTGCGTTGCTTTGTTAAAAAATCCCAAAGGGCTGTATTTTTTCCTGTGGCGTCAAAATTAATACAGGTAGCATCGACAATGTTAACACCAGAGTTTGGTGCTACGAGAGTTTCTGGTTTAAACAGCTCTGTTATACTATTGGGTAAGTTATCACTCATAACTAGGTTTCTACGCTAATTTACATATTATGTCAATTATAATGCCGCGGTATTAACTTTAACAAGGTTCTGCATCAGGGGGCGGAATAGGTGGTGGATTGGAGCGGGATGGTAGTATATGGCGCAAATTTTGCGCATAACACTCTGCATATTCCTCTATAATCAATTTAACATCAGAGAATGCTTTACCAAATTGGCTTTGCCCCTCCAACGGGTAATATTCTACAATGCGGTTCAGCGTTTTATTGCAAGCAATAAGTGACGTGTCAGCATCACTACTGCTTTTAACTTGCTTATGATTATAGGCTAGAAAATATTGATATAAGGCTTCCTCTGCTAAACCACCTGGGTGTATCATATCAGGAGCAGGTCTGTCGTCAGACGTTGTTTGCTGGAAATACATGTTATTCTCAGCTATTCTGAAATACCCTCTCATATTACTAAATTCTTCTAATTCTGTGATAGCGTCCCATGTTTCATAGGCGTCCTCGGATACTGTAAAGGTACCAGAGATTTGTCTGTCTTGGGCTGTGTGAAACACAGAAGATATTTGGGCGACAATACTGCGGACGTCATGTTTTAAGACATCATCTGAAGACATCATCAAAAAATGGTTGGGTGTTAAAAACCCTTGAGACTGCGGTAGTTCATCTGTGATGATAGCATGCGCAAAATTGACGCCTAGCCCATCCCAATGCCTGACATCATTAATTAAGGTGTTTTTACCCTCCAGATTGATCGTTCCGTCGGGCGACACAATTGCAATGCTGGCTAATTTCTCTTTAAACGCAGTAATGTCATTTGTTGCTACAATGATTTGAAAGCCTTGCTTTCCTTGTAAACCTGCTAATAGTTGTATGGTTTTCTGCGCACACTTAATGTCATCTTGATTGCCTGATAGGTTAAGGCAATTTGCATCAACGATAATAGTCTCTCTTTGTTCCGAGCTTGGCTCTAAGCTCGGAATAGACATTGCTGTATATAATCTGGATAGATCTACTTCGGATAACTCATTTTTACGCATAAGGTAATTTAAAGTGGGAAGAACCTTTATGTCAATGGTTGGGAGGTTTTAACCAACAGTCCCTGTGGAGCCAAATCCGCCAGCGCCGCGTTCGGTGTCTTCTAAATCTTCAACAACTTCCCATGAAACTGTTGCATGTTTAGCAATAACCATTTGCGCGATACGCATTCCACGTTCGACCGTAAAGTCTGCTGTGCCTAGGTTTGCAAGGATAACTTTAATTTCACCACGGTAATCGGCGTCTACTGTTCCTGGTGAGTTTAAGACGGTTACGCCATGTTTAAGCGCCAAACCAGAACGTGGTCGTACTTGTGCTTCGTATCCTTGTGGTAGGGCGATTGAAAGACCTGTTGGGATAAGCATACGATCGCCAGGCGCTAACTCAATGGCTTCTTCTAATGCTGCCGTTAAATCCATACCCGCCGATTGTTCGGTTGCGTAAGTTGGTAATTGTAACCCGATAGCATTTTCCAAGGGTTTAAGCGCAATCTTGATTGCTTCAGTCATAATGTTTTATCCTCAATTAATTAGCCTTTAAATATCCACCGATTCGGGTCACGAGGTCACGTGCGATTTCATCTTTGGGCATTTCACCCCATTCTTCGCTGTCGTCCTTTGTGATTAAGTGAACGTGGTTATTATCGCCACCAAAGATAGCTTTTTCACCGACATTATTTGCCAATATCCAATCACAGCCCTTTTTCTCTAGCTTTGCTATGGCATTATCAATGAGGTTTTCTGTCTCTGCTGCAAACCCAATCACTAACTTAGGGCGACGCTTTTTGTCTGTTCCAATGGTTTGCAGGATATCTTGGGTTTTCTCCAAGCTAATCTCTAGCGTGTCTTGCTTATCCGTCTTCTTCATTTTATGCGTCGCAATACTTGCTGGCTTCCAATCCGCGACCGCCGCCGCACATATAGCAATATCTGTTTTATCTTCTAGCGCTTCAAGTGACGCATCTAGCATTTCTTTGGCTGTCTTAACGCGTACTGTTTTCACACCTTTAGGGTCAGGAATAGATACTGGACCACTCACCAATGTGACGCTGGCACCCGCATTTGCTAGACTTTTCGCAATCGCATGTCCTTGCTTTCCTGATGAACGGTTGCCAATAAACCGAACGGGGTCAATTGGTTCATGCGTTGGACCACTGGTCACAAGCGCACGCTTTCCTGCAAGTGGTTTATCTTTCTGAAAATGGGTCACAACAGCGTCCAATATGCTTTCAGGCTCGCTCATACGACCGCTACCAGTTTCACCGCACGCCATATCGCCATCATCGGGACCTACAACCGTGATGTCTCTGTGTTTTAGCTCTTTTAGATTGTCTTGAGTTGCTTTGTGTTGCCACATCATTGGGTTCATTGCTGGGCAAATCATAATAGGACGGTTAGAGGCGAGCAGGGTGGTGGACGCTAAATCCTCTGCCAAGCCGTGGGTCATTTGCGCCATCAGGTTTGCGCTAGCGGGGGCTATCAAAATTAGGTCAGCTTCACGTGATAGGCGTATATGTCCCATCTCGGTTTCATCTTTTAGCGACCAAAGGTCAGTATAAACTTCTTCTTCTGTGAGTGCCGCAACGCTTAAAGGCGTAATGAATTGTGAGCCACCATTTGTAAGAACGCATTTCACATGCGCGTTTTGTTTCTTCAGTAAACGGATAAGCTCTAGCGACTTATAAGCCGCTATCCCGCCAGAAATAATTAGTAATATTTTCTTACCTGTTAGCATATCACCCTTAAAAAAAGAAAAGCCCCGTATTAAACGAGGCTCATCTTAAAATATTATTTGTAATCAGTCGACTGATTAGAATTTTTTGATTGCGTCAGCAGCAGCGTCTGAACCAGCTTCTTTAGCAGCAGCT
>JAMASZ010000137.1 GCA_023301585.1 Alphaproteobacteria bacterium
TGACGAATAGGAGTTTATGATGAGTTTAACAGAGTTATTTTGCCGCAAAGTGGTCGACCGCCTAATGTGTCCATCAGAAATGATTACTTCAGAAGGTGAAGATGCCTACGCTAAGAATGAATTCATAAGAATTTTAAATCGTCCAGAAGTAACAACACCATTGCTAACCTCCGCTTCTGCTATCGCCATTTCTGTTGCCATACAACAGCCTCTTGTAGAAACCGCCATTTTTGCGCTTGAAAATATCGGTGGCATAGCGGCAATGAATTTATGGATTATCGGAGCAGAAAAAAGAGACGAAATGCTTGAGGGTGAAGCGACTTATAAATCCCCTGAATATTATGTCGACAGAACAAAAAAACAATGGGGAACCTCATCGCCAGAGGTGAACTCAGACCTTTTATTAAAAGAACAAAATGCAATGGGTTATTTGGGAAGAACCTTTGCTATATCTGCAGTGCTCACCACTCTAAATCCTACTATGGTTTTACCAGCTAGCGTTTTTGCCATTAAAGGGTTTGCTTATTACTGGCAAAACAAAAGAACTATTGAAGGTGAGTGGCGAGTGAATGAAACACTCCCAACAAAAGAAGCAAAGAAATCTACAAAAATTTTACCTGATTTAAAACCCGCATAAAATAATGAACCACCGTAAATCTAATGCCCCGTATTCTAACGCCCATTATGACTCAGAGCTGAATCTAGCAGTTCATGGCAACGATAACCACGAACAGTCGAACGATGTTCCTATGGTTCAAAACGTATCAGTCATTGGTGCTTTGTTTAATGAAAACATGGACCTTTGGGATAAAGATATAGCCACGGTTGCTCACGTGCTTCGGATATTGAAAGAGACCGACGTCGTGCTGTCCCGAAACATAAAATTTTATTTTTATAACTTACTGCCACCGCTAAAAAATGATTTTCTAGAAGCAGCTGTTGTTGAAGAAACTGCTCCAGCTTCTGAAGTGGTGATTGTGGCAGGTGTGTTTGGCGCAAAGGTCACTGGGCATGATTTCCGTTCATTGCCCCTTTCCTTACAAACACCGCTGAAAGATTTTAGTTCTGAAGAGCTAGTAGGTGTAAGTGCAAGAGGATTTAACTCTGATAGAATAACAACTGTCAGTAACATACAATCTATGCCTCAAGCATGGGAAATAGCATCTAATAACGTTGGCGCAAAGTTTGTGATTACAGATGGAGTAACAGGTATTGATTATATCAATACAGATGATTTTTTACATGATGGGTTTTATAACCCAATTGTTTCCACATCTGAAAATTATGTTACAACCGCTAACGGTTCTTACGGCATTCTTGTTCGCAATGAGGACTTACCTGAAATCAAAACTGCCGTTACTCCCGCATCAGATTTAGGGAAACGCATTCTAAGTCTATAAAAGCATGAGCTCTTATAGACATAAGGCTGTGTAATAAGCCATAATGTGCCTAGTTTCGTGATTCGAAACACTTTATAATGTAATTAATGAATCGGTACGTAATCTTATGCGACTCAAGTCGTTTACAGCACAAACAATGAAAGAGGCAATGCAGATGGTTCGAGAAGCTCTCGGCGAAGACGCCATTATTGTTGCCAATCGTGAGGAAAAAATCGACGGTCAAAACTATATCCACCTAACAGCTGCTATTGATAATGACGCGCTAGATTCTCAACCAGAGAACGATGGTGACTGGATGTATGCCGATGATGATAACGAAGCCATGGTCATAGAAGAACTGACAGAAACAATGCTACGCCATTCCGTTCCTGACGCAGTATTAGACGAAATAATATCTTGCGCGGCAGTCTTGGGACATGAAGAACCCCGGGCTGCCCTGCTCTCTTCTATCGAAAGCATTTACAAATTTGCACCCCTTCCTATTGGAAAATCAAAAACACCCTTAATGTTAGTTGGCGCGCCTGGTGCCGGTAAAACGCTTACAGCTGCAAAAATTGCCGCTCGCGCCGCCATGGAAGGGTTAAATATTGCCGTTATTACGACAGATACGGAACGTGCTGGCGGGCGTGAACAGTTAGAATCCTTAACCAAATTAATGGGTGTTGAGTTAAAAATCGCTAAATCACCGACTATGCTTAAAGCGTTACTATTGGAAAGCAGGCAAGCTGATCAGGTTATTATTGATACAGCGAGCACTAATCCTTTCGATCAAGATGCTGTGAAATTGCTGGCCCAATACATTGGTGTGGGTGAGATGGATACGATTGTGACCATACCCGCTGGCGGTGACGCTGAAGAATCTGGTGAGATTGCGCGTATATTCGCTAATATCGGTGCGAGCCGCATCGTCCCCACCCGTATTGATGTTGCCCGCCGTTTAGGGAGCATTCTTTCTGCTGCCTACGAAGGTGGCTTGGTTTTTGCAGATATGGGCGCAACATCAAAAGTAGCTGATGGGTTATCACCAGTTACACCAAAAAGATTAACTCAACTCTTGATGCCTCGCTCAGAACGCGCCAAGATGGACAAAATACAGAAAGTGGGATAAGAATAGAGACATAACATGTCTGATTCTATTACAAAAATGACCGATAAACCAAAAAGCAGATTATCCTCCCCGTCCGCGAGAAGAGGAAATAATTTAATCGCCGTTGCCAGTGGTAAAGGCGGCGTTGGTAAAACTTGGTTTTCAATCACCCTTTCTCATGCCTTGGCTAAAGCCGGAAAAAAAGTACTTCTATTTGATGGAGACTTAGGTTTAGCGAATATTGATGTTCAATTAGGTCTAATGCCTAAACGTGATTTAAACGATGTTATTCGTGGTCGTTTAGGATTAGATAAAGTTATTCAACCTTTCCCAGATGGTGGATTTGATATTATTGCTGGTCGTTCTGGTCAAGCATCTTTATCCGCCCTTCCAAGTCAGCGTTTAACATTACTACGTGACCAGTTATTGGACGTTTGCGATCAATATGATGTTGTGATTTTAGATTTAGGTGCTGGTGTTGACCGTACTGTTAGAATGCTTTCAGCGACAGCCGTTCGTACATTATTAGTAACAACCGATGAGCCAACATCGTTAACCGATGCTTATGCGTTTATCAAGCTTGGTAGCACGGCAGGCATGTCAAAGAATGTTGGTATTGTTATCAACCAAGCGACAAGCCAAATTGAAGGCGAAAAGACTTATAAGACTTTGTTAAAAGCCTGTGAGAATTTCTTACGTATTAAACCGCCGATGATTGGTATGGTTCGCTATGACAAAAAAGTGCGCGAAACCATTCGCCATCAAAGCCCAATTTTAACACGCTCACCAAACGCAGATGCGGCTGGAGATGTTGAAAAGATTGCTAAATTAGTCTTACAAGACCTTACCAGCAAACGTAAAAAAGCCGTTAGCGCTTAAATACACCTAAAACACTCTAATTATTCACTTAATTATGCTATAATAAGCTTATTAATTAAGGTTTTACTATGAGCTCAAATTTTGGACAGATACCGTCTGCGGGTAGGACACCACAAGCAGGAAACGGATTAAGTAGCGGACAAGTTGTAAAGATTCTTGGTCTTCCTGAATCCTTAATTAGCCTATCTAAATCCACAAAAATTGAAGGTGAAGTAAGCCAAGTAAAACGCGATGGCATTGTCAGAATTTTAACAGCCAATGGCGATGTCGACGTTCAGGTCAAAGGAAAAAACCCACCACAACAAGGGCAAAAAGTTGAAATAGAGATCCCTGCAGGGCGTCCACCACGGCAAGCAACCTTGCGTCAAGAAAGCACGCGTGCAGAAGGTATAAGAAACAACGCTTCGAACCAAATTTCCAACAACAGGAATTCTGTACCGACACAACAAGCACCAGCCGTATCAACAACACGCCCTGCAACGTATAGCGCGCCAACAAATGTTCAGCCTCAGGCACAAGCAAATCCGCAAGCGCCAGTTCAGGGACAGTCTCAAACACAGGCAGCTCAACAGCCAGCACAAACAACAACCAACGCTTTACCTCCTTTAAGTTCAGGTCAAATATCTGCGCCACTTCCGACGCAAGCTAACATAAGATTACTCGCCGTTCCGCCAGCACAAGCAACAGATATAGCACAGCAAAGTTTAGGAAACTTAACAACGACAACATCGACTATTCCACGCGCTGCTTTTACAGCAAGTTTAATCGCGGACAATGCAATAACGCAAAATGCTCAAGCGCTTAGCAGTGCCGTCACAACACCAACAACAAATGTCCCGTCTGCACAAGCGGCCTTACAACCAGCGTTAACAACAGCCGTACAACCGATTAACACCGTCGCCTCACAACCTGCCACAAGTATTGCTCAAATTATTAATACAATTACGCAACCTGTAACGACGCAGACATTAAACAATTCAGCAGCGCCATTAATTTCACAACCAGTTACAAGTATCGTCACGCCAACATCAATTTTACCGCAAACATTAAGTGCGTCTAATGGTTTGACTTCTCTGCCAGTTACAAGCCCTCAACCAGCCATCCCAACAACATCGATTATTAATCCTGCGAATGCTTCTGGCACGACAGCATTTCTATCTGCCACAGGAATACAAAACGCTGTTCAGCCATTATCAATTAACACATCCATAGTTCCTGTTGGCAATAACATTACAACAGAGAATAATTTTGTTAGCTTAACAAAATCTTCTCAGAAAATTGATATTCAAATTTTAAAAATATCATCGCCAGAAACAATATTGACGCCTAACAACTCAGGTGCAGGTAATACGACAGCTTTACAAAATGCCTCTACTATTCCCGCTAAAACAAATTTTACACCGAACTTAATAAGTAGTAACCCAGCAGGAGCAATAACTGCGAAAGTCACAGGTATTACGCCACAGGGACTGCCGTTAATTACGTTGCAATTACCAAATAGTCCTTTGCCACAAAGCTTTATCCTTCAATACAGCTCGCCCAATATAAAATTAGGCACAGAGTTACAGTTATCAGGATTTAAAACCCCAAACTCTGTAACCACTGCCGCGCCTACAAATTTAAACCCTTCCCTCCCTCCTTTATTACAAGGGGTTAATTGGGCAACGATTGACGAACTTTACCAAACATTGGTACAAACCAACCCATCATTGGCACAATCACTAACACGGGCGCTTCCCAATCCTGCTACACCGACACGCGTGGGACCAGCTGCAATGATTTTTATCGCGGCGATGCGCTCTGGTGATATTGGTGGCTGGCTAGGTGATAAAAAAGTGGACTTACTTCAACGTTTAGGACGTAGCAACATTATTAATCGCATTTCTCAGGAAACTAGCAACGTTCTTCGAACACCCTTAGCAGAAACAGCCAATAGTGAATGGCGCCCTGTTCCTTTGCCTATTTTTCACGAAGGTGAAATTCAAAAAATTATGCTTTATACAAAACATGATAGTAATGAAAATCAACAAAGTGAAAACCAAGGCGACCAAACAAGATTTGTATTCGATTTAACGTTGTCCCGCATGGGCGATGT
Organism: Alphaproteobacteria bacterium; assembly: GCA_023301585.1. GTDB lineage: Bacteria > Pseudomonadota > Alphaproteobacteria > Micavibrionales > Micavibrionaceae. The sequence goes on from JAMASZ010000137.1 coordinate 5,462, forward strand.
TCAGCTGGATGGGTTGTTAAAAGAAAAGCGTCTTGATTTAGTCGTACGCACAAAAAACTTAATGAGTCAGCCTATGCAGGAGACCATGAGAAAAGCTTACCTCTCTGCCCTCACCCATACCAGTATGAATGGTGATATCAACTTCCAAGGCTCCACCAAAGACTGGGTTCATGTCTTACAAAGCAAAGAACAGCTCGGTGTACACGCTTAATCTTCCTTACGCCTAAAGCCCTCAATACCAATCTCATCTAATTCTTGAGATTCTTTATTGGCGATTTCGACTTTTTCTTCGGCGATACGGCGTTCGTCAACAATCTCTACACGTTTTAAATCTGCGAAGGCGGCACGTACTTCTTCTTGAGC
>JAMASZ010000138.1 GCA_023301585.1 Alphaproteobacteria bacterium
GGTGAACCCATGCACTTTGTGTTTGGTAATCCGACTCGTAACGATGGACGCTTTGCGGAACTGTTTCATTCACCGTCGTGGAACTCAAGACAGATAGATAGTCGTACATGTAAGATGACTAACAAGCCGCTACTTGAACAGTGGAGGCTAGAACATGGTGAGGACTCAGACTTCTATCGGGTACGTGTAAAAGGTGAGTTCCCGTCAGCAGGTGATACACAGTTCATCCCGTCTGACTTGGTGGAACTGGCAATGACGCGACCAATACCACCGACGTTTCCAGATGACCCACTGATAATGAGCTTCGATGTTGCACGCGGCGGCGGCGATGATTGTCGTCTAGCGTTCAGGCGCGGTAAAGATGCACGTTCAGAAGGTAAGAATTACAAGATACCGTATCAAGACTCACGTGACTCTACTGTTGTGATCAGTAAGGTGGTCATGGTAATAGACCGACACAAACCAGACATAATACTCATTGATGAAACGGGCGTGGGTGGCCCGGTGTTGGACAGGTTGAAGCAGTTAGGACACAACGCGCATGGTGTGCATTTCGGTGGTAGTGCTGACAATAAGGAACGTTACGAAAAGAAGACAGCCGAAATGGGGTACAGGTTGCGTGAATGGTTGATCAATGGTGGATGCTTACCCAACGACAAACAACTTAAACGTGAGTTGATCAGTCGTAACTTCTGGCACAACGAGAAAGATCAACTGTGTCTTGAAAAGAAGCCAGATATGAAGGTACGACTAGGTTACTCACCAGATTGGGCTGACTCGGTGTACATGCTATTCGCTATGGCGATATTTCCGATACTCAGTACAATGGGTAATGATAACAAGAGCGCACCGTGGACGAGGAACCAAACTAGGAATCGTGACTACGACCCATTGGCATAATTAACACGGTGTGTTAGGATGCGATTATATGAATTTCAAAAAGGTTAGTGAATATGTGTACAGGTAGTGGACCAAGCCCAGCAGCAGCAGTGCCTGAAGCACCTGTGACACCGACACAAGACCCCACTGTAGCAGGTAGTAACCGTGACAAACGTCGGCTGGCGTCATCGTCGCAAACGTTACTCACTGGCTCAAGCGGTGTAGGCGCACCAAGCGGTGCAGTACAGCGTAAGCAGTTACTGGGGGCGTAGGTGAAAGGTTCATTTAGCACAAGCACTGAAGGCAAGAAGTTCAGCCGAAACCATGTTCTTGAACAGACCGAACTATTACGCTCTGAGCGTTCGAGTGTGTACAACACTTGGCAAGAGTTGAGTGACAACCACTTACATAATCGCGGTCGATTCCTTCGTGGGTCTGACAAAGACAAAGCACGCAAACCGTATAGACAGGTCAACAACACATCTAAGCTTGCGTCACGTACAATCGCGTCTGGTATGATGAGTGGTATCACATCACCTGCTAGACCTTGGTTCCGATTGCAAGCGCCTGATCCTGAGCTGAATGAATATACACCAGTTAAGCAATACCTTCATGATGTAATGCAGGTTATGTATAAGGTGTACAGTCAGTCCAACACTTACAACTCGCTTCATGCTCTGTACTTAGAACTTGCTACATTCGGTACGGCTGCGATGAGTATTGACGAAGACTTCAACAGTATCATCCGGTGTAAGACACATACGGCCGGTAGTTACATGATCGGTGCTGATGGCACTGGTGGTGTGAACACGTTCTATAAAGAATACACTCTTACCGTTGCTGAAGTAGTACAACGTTTCGGTATCGAGAATGTACGTGAGTCAACACGTGCAGCATGGGAAAGCGGTAACACTACTGCTGAGATACGTATAGTACATGCTATCGAGCCTAATGATGATCGTAATATGTTGAGTCCTTTAGCGTCTGAGAAGGCATATCGATCAGTATATATCGAACACGGCGGTAATAACTCAACAACAGCAGGTAGTTCGCGCGGTGACACGCTCGACAGTGAGAATGACTTCTTGCGTCGCAGTGGGTACGACAAGTTCAACGTACTAACACCACGTTGGGAAGTTGTGGATGAGGACGTGTACGGTTCAGATTGTCCAGGTATGACATCTAACGGTGATACACGCGCATTGCAGAAGCTTGAGAAGCGCAAGTACCAAGCATTCGATAAGATCGCGCACGCGCCACTAATGGGTGACCCTGATGTAATTAAACAGATTGAAAAAGGTTTACTACCTAATGATATGGTCGCGGTTCGTGAGGGTCAGCGTCCACTTGAGAGCGTGTACGGTGGGTATCGTCCTGATTTGAACGCTTTTGCTGCTGAGGTAAACAACCTTGAACAGCGCATAAGTCGTGCATGGTACGAAGACTTATTTTTGATGCTGGCTAACTCAGATCGTCGACAAATCACCGCTACTGAGATTGCTGAGAAGCAAGAAGAAAAACTATTGATGCTAGGCCCAGTGCTTGAGCGTCTACAAGACGAGCTATTGAAGCCGTTGATTGACATCACGTTCGACAAGTTACAGGGCGGCGGTTCTATTGTTGGACCTGATGGTCAACCGTTGTCGATTTTACCACCACCTCCGCCTGAGTTAGAGGGTCAAGAGCTGAATATCAACTATGTATCGGTGTTGGCACAAGCACAACGTCTAGTCGCAGTAGGTGGTATCGAGCGTTTCGGTGGGTTCATCGGTAATATGGCAGGATTATACCCTGAAATACGTCACAAATTCGATCCACTACAAGCTGCTGATGACTATGCTGAATCACTTGGGTTGAACCCTAAGTTAGTAAAGGGTAATGATGTAGTACAACAAGCTCAAGCTGCTGAAGCTCAAGCTGGACAAGCTCAACAAGCTCAAGCACAGGCTAGTCAAGCTGTTGATCTAGCGGCACGCGGTGCTGAAGTACCAGTAGGTGACGATAGTAACTTGACTCAAGAGCTACTTGCTCAGGCTGGGTTAGGTTAATATGGCTACTGAAGCAGAAATGGATAAAGCCGACCTTGAAACTGTGATGCGATCTGAAGCTGGACGTCGCGTAGTACAACGCTTGCTCGATGAGACCGGTGTAGACCGTACAGTATTAAGTAAGGACCACTTGAACACAGCGTATCTTAGTGGTAAAAGAGACATAGGGTTGTGGCTTGAGCGTCAATTGCGTAACGGTTGCCCTGATCAATACCTAACTTTAATTAAAGAGAACCTAAACAATGCCTGATGAAACAGTAACACCAGAATCAACCGAAGAACAAGTACAAACTACTGAGGTTGAAGAAACTACACCACCGATTGATGGTAAGTCAGACGGTGATAACAGTTCAGACGGTGCTGAAACAGACGCAGCATCAGAAGAATCAGAAGAGTCTAACGACGACGCTGAAGGTACTACTGACGACAATGATAGTGCTAGTGCCCCTGATGAGTATGAGCCATTTGAAATGCCTGAAGGCTTGATACTTGACGAAGCTGCTTTTAAAGAAGCGACTGAGTTATTTAAAGCTGACAATTTGTCGCAAGAACGAGCGCAAGAGTATGCAAACGTGATGGCGAATAAGATTGCTGATATTCATAAGGGTCAACAAGACCGGTTTGAGACACAGAAGCAAGAGTGGGAAGATCAATCACGTAATGACAAAGAGCTGGGTGGCGAAAAGTTTGAAGAGAACTTGAGCATTGCAGTTCATGCGTTAGATACGCTTGGTAGTCCTGAGCTTAAAGAAGTATTGACGACATACGGTCTAGGCAACCATCCTGAAGTATTACGAGTATTTCACAACATGGGTAAGCTTCTCAAAGATGATAGTTTTAAAGACGGTGGTAAACCACCTTCAGGTAAACCGTTATCTAAAGAAGAGCGACGTGTCGGTGCAATGTATAAAGATTCGTCTGACAAATAAAATCAGGTAATATAAAATGGCTGTACTAGCAAATAAGTTCGTCGACTTAATCGACGTCTATAAAGCTACCGATGGTATGGGTGCTATTGTAGAAGTAATCGAAATGCTCTCTGAAATGAATCCGATTCTGGATGACGCATTAGCGATGGAGTGTAACAGTGGTGCTAACCATAAGCACACCGTTCGCACAGGTTTACCAAGTGTAAGCTGGGGTCGCCTGTACAAGGGTATCGACCAGAGCAAGTCACAACGCGCACAAGTTGAAGATACTACCGGCTTTGTTGAAGGTATGAGTACCATCGATAAACGTCTATTAGACTTGTCAAACAACGAAGGTGCATTACGTCTACAAGAAGCGATGAGCTACTTAGAAGCAATGTCACAAGAAGTTGCTGAGAAGATTTTCTACGGTAACTCAAGTGAAGACCCTGAAGAGTTCATGGGTTTCGCACCACGTTTCAACGATAAATCTGCACCCAATGGTAAACAGATCATTGACGC
>JAMASZ010000139.1 GCA_023301585.1 Alphaproteobacteria bacterium
GGCATTTTTACTTACGCATCGTTAGCAGCAATGCTGTGCGCCATAAAACGCTCTAACTGTTTTGCATCAGTTGGTTTTGCCTGCGGCCAAAAAAGAGTCACAGTCTTATAAAAAGTTTTACGAGAGTCATTAAGACGATCAAACAACGCCATTTTACGAACGCTATCCAGTTCAGAAAATGCCTTCATGACATCAAAGTTCTTACCTTGATTGCCTTTTGTTAAAATACGCACGCGACTAAATGCATTCATTACAGCCTCCTTGAGTGTTAACTTTTTATTAATCTTTGATTACCTCCTTTATACAGAACATAAGAAATTTGTAAACAATTTCATTATAACACTCTGATATACTTACAAAAAGGCAATCATACTCCTGCATGAAAAAGATGGTAAAAACGCCACCGATTCTCTATATTCACAAGAATACCTGTTATTAATAGCAATTGGCGTGCCAACAAATGAACAATTCGAATACCCCACAACCATCAATAATTTTGGTCAATCCGCAAATGGGTGAAAACATTGGCGCTTGCGCGCGCGCAATGTTGAACTGCGGTTTAGAGCAGATGAGCATTATTAACCCAAGAGATGGTTGGCCCAATGAGCGCGCCACAGCAAACTCCGCTGGTGCATTGGAAATCATGCCCGAACCTGCAGTTTTTGCATCAACACAAGAAGCCCTAAAGCCTTATCACTATGTTTATGCCACCACAGCACGCCCGCGTGACATGGCAAAGCCAGTTCTAACTCCTGATGCCGCGGCGAAAGATATGCACGCCCGTATTCAAAGTGGCCAAAAGATAGCTATTATGTTTGGGGGAGAGCGTGCAGGTCTTGATAACGACGATGTTGCTCTAGCACACGCTATAATAACAGCCCCTCTCAATCCTAACTTCTCATCACTTAATTTAGCACAAGGTGTTTTACTCATCGCTTATGAGTGGTCAAAAAAATTAGACAATACAGCAGCACGTCAGCTCGCTATGCGTGATAGTGAGCCAGCAACACATGAGAGCGTTTATGGGCTAGTTGACCGACTAGCAGAAGAGTTAGAAGCACATAAATTCTTCCGAAGCCCTGACATGAAGCCTACACTTATAAGAAATTTCAAAAACATGTTCTCCCGCACCGAAATGACAGACCAAGAGGTTAAGACCCTACACGGCGCCATTTCCGCCTTAACAGGTAAAAAACTAAGATAGTTTTATCCTTAATTTGTAACAAGATTACTTATTATGTATAATATATTTATGATTAGTTCAAAATCTATTAAGTATAACAATGGGCAACTTACTGCTAGTGAGACTTTTCCCGATGCTGTAATAGATGCTTTTGCTAAACAATCAGCAAAAAGCGCCCCCGCAAAAAACACCCAAGAATCAGCAAATACCATTATCCCCTTAGAACGTAGTAAAACCTTAATCGTAGAGGCGTTGTCTCAATTTGACCTTGAGCTAGGTCAGAAAGCTCAAGAGATTTTAAACGATCCAGCAAGGTTAAATTTAAAAACCGTTGAGCCAGGTCAATCAAGAATGATGCGCAGTAGAGCAGCGGGATTAACCCAAGAAGATGTCGATAAATCTGGAATGGCAACACCCGCTTCTCACATTAATCCAGATTTTCCGCGTGATGACAACCCCGAAGCGTTTGCTATTATTGATTACGAATATGATCAAACAATTTCAGGGACGATCTATTTGGCGCATGAGTTGGGTCACGCTATCGCTGATGATTATCAAAACGAAGCTGGTTTTAGTTATCGTGATAATCCAACGCATATGAATGAGACTCAAGCTTATTTAACACAACATATTGCTTATGATTATTTAAGAAATCACTCTGACACCGAAATATCCAACGCGGCAGATATTGAATATCAAAAAGAAATGACGAATTATTTTGGAGAATACCCTCTTTCGCTTTCTGCATTGGACGCTGTTCAACAAGCTCAAGCAGGAGCGACGATTATCCCTAATGAAATTTTTCAATCCCGCTTTGGCAATGATTGGAAAAACGTTATCGCCCAAGATGAGAATGCGTCTGGTATTTATGAAGCTATGTCAGCGTTACAAATCGCTCCTGATGCCGAAGGTCAAGAACAAGCATTATCAACATTACAAAATGAAGCTGGCAGATTGCATGGGCGCTCAACAAGTATCCTCGTTGCCTCTGGTATAGTGTCTAATCTAGACACACAAAGTGATGGTCTAAAAAAACAAGCGACTGACGCAGTATTAGGGCGGTATGGTCCACAAGACATCAATAATGCACTTGCAAGAATCGGGTTTGAAACGCCAGAAGCATTAGAAAAATTTGCAGAACAAACAGTTACTCAAGCTGTCTTCCCACAAATGACTACGGTTCCAACACAAGATGGTATAAAAGCGGAAGCGAACGACATCACATAAAAGAAAACCGCTCATAGATTTCTCTAAAAGCGGTTTTATTAATTCTTTGTAATGACAGAGATTAACGTGAGTAAAACTCAACGATTAACTGTGTGTTCATTTCTGTCGCATATGGCACATCTTCAAGTTGTGGCACACGCATGTAAGTTGCTTTCATTTCTTTATGGTCAGCATCGATGTATTCAGGAACTTCACGTTCTGCTGATGCAACAGCTTCAATAACCATAGGAATGTTACGCGCTGCTTCTTTTACTAAGATAACATCACCAGGCTTAACTTGGTAAGATGCAACGTTCACTTTTTTACCATTCACTGTTACGTGGTTGTGGCTTACGAATTGACGTGCCGCAAAAACAGTTGGTACGAATTTCGCGCGGTAGATAACAGCATCTAAACGGCTTTCTAATAAACCAATTAGGTTTTGTCCTGTATCACCACGAAGACGGTCAGCTTCTTTAAAGTAGCGACGGAATTTTCTTTCACCGATGTTACCATAATGACCTTTAAGTTTTTGCTTAGCAAATAACTGGATACCGTAATCAGTTGGCTTACTACGACGTGCGCCGTGCATACCAGGTGCAGATTGACGAATATTGTAAGGTGATTTCTGACGACCCCATAGGTTACATCCTAGGCGACGGTCAATTTTATATTTAGACTTAGGTCTCTTCTCACTCATTTTATAGTTCCTTCTATTTTTTTGTCGACCTTTACGCTTATGCGTTAGATCTTTTTAAGTTGTCCCACTTCCCATTACCGGATTGAATCTTAATAAATAAGAATCAACGAAGTTACCTTCTTCGTAGGAATATGGCGATTTATAAGGTTTTTGGGACAATTGTCAATATTTATTAGGTTAAAATCATATTTTCGCTATTATGAAGCAGAATTTATATAAATAAGGACTATTAAGCCATGAAAACGCCCACTCTTAGACATTTCGCTCTAATCCCTCTCCTATCCTCTGCAATGCTAGTTTCTAGCTGCCAAAGCACCGCAACGGGCGATTTGATGAATATCGGCACCTCAATCCTACAACAAACAATGGGTGGCACAGGGGTTGCTTCAGCTCTTTCCCAACAAGACATTAGTGCGGCGTTTAAACAAGCACTCCAAATCGGTACTGGCGAGGTTGTTTCTCAATTAGGCGTAACAAATGGTTTTAATCTAGATCCTAATATTCGTATTCCCCTTCCAGACAAACTGGCACAAGTTCAAAACATCTTGGGTAAAATTGGCATGTCATCGTTGATGGATGATTTAGAACTTCGCCTTAACCGCGCCGCAGAAATTGCAACGCCACATGCGAAAGAGCTTTTCTTTAATGCTATTACAGAGATGACTTTTGATGACGTTATGAACATCTACCAAGGACCGCAAGACTCAGCGACACAGTACTTTAAAAGTAAGATGTCATCACCGTTATCAGCAAAGATGTCCCCTTTCGTGAATAACGCCGTATCACAAGCAGGTGTAGTCCAAGCGTACGACAATGCTATCTCACAGTATAAAAGCATTCCATTCGTCCCCGACGTAAAGGCAGATTTAACAACTTATGTTGTAGATGAAGGTATTAGTGGGATTTTCTATTATTTAGGTCAGCAAGAACAAGCCATTCGCCAAGACCCTGTTCGTCATACTACAGAGCTTCTTAAACGTGTCTTTGGTCAAAAGTAAGAATCTCTTATTATGCAACTTACTCTTTTAAAAGCTAAGATACATCGTGCCACGGTTACGGAAGCTGATTTACACTACAATGGCTCAATCACAATTGATAAAGACCTTCTTGATGCGTCTGGCATAATTGAGAATGAACAAGTTGATGTTCTTGATGTAACAAATGGTAATCGCCTGACAACTTATGCGTTGGAAGGTGAAGCAGGTTCTGGCATTATCTGCATGAACGGCGCCGCAGCACACTTAATCAATGTTGGAGACTTAGTAATCATCTGCGCTTA
>JAMASZ010000140.1 GCA_023301585.1 Alphaproteobacteria bacterium
TCCACTGGCTTTTCTCCATTCCAACTGATGTTTGGTCGGAATCCTATTGAGGAACTTGATGCTATTCTGCCGACTCCCTCGCATGCACTTCAATTATTAACTGCGCCGGACTATTTGCAATCTCTTACTACCCGTTTGCACCAGGCATATGCTTTGGCTCGCGACAATATGGGACTCGCTATTTCTCGCCAACGATCAAATTATCATCGACTAAAGAAATCTTTTGCTCTTTTTGACAAAGTCTGGCTGTTCACGCCCATTTTACCTGACCGCAAACTCCCTAAATTTGCTACAGGTTGGTCTGGTCCTTGGACCATCGTTGAATGTATTAATGACCTTACTTATCGAATCCAATTTTTCGTTCATGGCTCTGCTACTCGCACAGAGGTAGTTTCTATTGATCGCCTCCGGGCTTATTTTGCAGATGAAAGTAACCTTATTTTTCCTCCTCCCCCGGGCGATCTCTCCATGTCTGGAGACGAATTTTGTGAATATTTGCCGGGATTTAACTCCTCCTCTATGGGATCCGGTCCCTTAGATGTTTTAGCACCATCTCGGCCTTCACCTTCTTCGCGAAACTCTCCTCCTCCTTCCAGCTCTCCTCCTTCTTCTCCGCCTGACCCCAACAGTGGCGGTTCTTCTGGGCGCTCTTCTCCTCGTTTATTTACAGGCACTACGCCCAAGGTTCCTCGTTCTCCTCCCCGGACCTCGACGCCGGCACATTCCAGGGAGGACACTGTCTTCCATCCGGATGATAACTTTGACCTCACCCCTAGGTCTTCTACTCCTGCTTCTCCAGCAGCTGATAGCTCCCCCGTTTTGCCTTGGAACTTTCAGCCCTCCATTACAAATTGGAACTTGGATCACTCTGTGTTTGATTCCACGGCTGATCTTCCTTTTTCGCCGTTGCCGCAGGCTTCTTCTACTTTGAACCAAACTCCTTCCACTTTGCATCGTAGTTCTTCCTCTTCTGCTCCTCAGGACGCCACTGGCTCACCGGCAATGGCTTTCCAAAACACTAGCCCATACTTGCGTTATGCTCCCAGTCGGGAAGTACAGGCTAATCGCAGAGATCGGGCTGAGAGACGGTATGGTCATGCACGTGCATTGACCCCACCTGGTCTGGGGGGGAGACGGGAGCTGCCACCTGCACCGTCCTCCTCCTCCGCTACTTGTGATAACCCCGATCCTGCTTCAGAAACGCAAGACCAAACTAATATTGTACCAGATATATCAGAAGAGCACGCTGACGCTCCGCCTTTGTAAATATCTCTATATATATATACTTTACATGGTTGTACAATAAAATATATTATTTCTTTACCTTCCTTTTATCATTTTATAAGGAAATTAATTGCACTTACCTTCTTCCAGATTTTGGTGACCTCGTGTCTGTCTACTGAACGCCTCCCACTTCCATCCACGCCAACGCTACCCAATTGCTGAAATACACGAAGTCTTCCCTGCCCGTACCCTCGTCACACTCATGATGTCTCCCTTTCTTATACTTGCTTTCTTTTTGACTTTTATTTTCCCGACAACGATCTGTTTACCTGAGTCAGAGACCTACATTGATCCTGACTTTAGTACGCAAGAAGAACTGCTCACTCAGTTGTCAGGAGTTGGCCTTCCTGACTCTCCTGCAGTTCGCGGCCTTTGTTCGCCGCCGCCGCATCCTTTTTGGCATCTCTTCTTGAAAAATTCTCACTTCTATACGGTCTTTGATCGTTCCCATTGCACCTTCTATAACTGTGCTGAGTTTTGTCGCCTTAATTTGGCCTTTGCGGCTGTGCCACGTTCCCGTGATGAATTGCAGTTTATCATGACGTTTTCGGCCGCTCACCAGGTTGACTTATTTTTGGGCATTTACCTGCCGGTTGACAGCCCTACTACTGTTGCTTGTCAACGTGATGGCTGCAATAAATTTCTGGCGACCTCTACCGGTGACCCTTTTATATGGCAACCTTGGATGATCGATATGTTTGATAGGGCTCCGGGCCAACCACGTTGTTTCACGGCCTCTCATCACGACACAAAAGCTCTTCTTTTGCCTGAGCCTGCTTCTTGTTATGTGCCTCGTACGGTTATTTGCCAATCTTCCTGCCCTCGTCCTGGCATCCCCATTATGCCTCCACCGATGACTATCATGGAGCGGCAACCTGTTTTACCGCCTATTGTTATGGCACGCCAACGTCGGCAAGAACATTTGGCTCGGGGAAATGTTACCATCCCCCGCGTCGGCCGACCCATGGAACCATTATTTAATACTTCTATCAACGATTTGGCTGACAAAGCCAGCCTTCTTAATGAGCCTAATTTTGGACTTCCTCGCACTAATGACCCTCGCGATGTCGTTGCTTACGATTGCACGGATCCATTGGATATTCGCCCTTTTCAAGCTTACTCCCAACGCACTGCTTGTGCCTTGGCTCCAGAACCTGTTTCCCAGCGTAACCTTACCATTGCTTTGCTCCAAAAGGCCGACCATATCTATACTCAGGCCATCAATTGTCAGGTTACTGAGACAGTGATCCCTTTTTACTGTGGCGTCTGGAGCCACGGAGTCTTTGTCCACCCTTGGGCCAAAATTGAGGAAAATGTTCGCACTTCTACGGAGGAGTGCATGCGTCTATGGACGGAACAATCCTACACTGATCCTCGGGGTATGGTTCATAAATTGGTCCGTAATTCAACTACTCGAGTTTATTATCACATTACTGGATCCACCACCTTCGACAACGGCGAAGTTTCTTGTAAAGGTGGTACTTATATGTACAACTCTATTCCTTACAACCACATGGTAGTTTCTGCCTCTCGGAAAATTTCTCTCTTTGAGTTACCCGTCTCATTTACTTCCACATCTGAAGTCTTTGTTCCCCGCTTTGACCTTCACTTGCCGTGTACCAGCCATACTGAGTATTGTGAAACCGATAATTTTGGTTCCTTTATCTGGACCGAACCGGCTGCTTCGGCAGGGTGTCGTTATTTTCGTACCCGAGTGTCTTCAGGATTAGAACTCGAGGACGACCAAGGCCGTCGTACTTTCATCTCCAACGACGGCTCCATGCTTCGCCTCATTCTTAAGGACACGGTCACTGCTTGCGGCCAAGTTGTTTACTCTACTAATTACCCCAAACTTTTTGTCACCACTCACGCTCATGATCTCAGCATCTTCGACTCTCCCCTGCCTCAGGCTGAATTTTCGGTTTACACCTATTGTAATCAACAGGATGGTTGGCTGTTGGGCTTCCTCACCACCTACATCCGCAAGGAGTTTCAGGCCCTCCATTTTCATACCTGTCAGCAAGAACTTATCGATGATAATCTCTCTTACGACACTATTTTGGCCAATCAGCAGGGCTCTCTCGATGGTGACACTGCTGCCCTGGGGGGTGGCTGGTTTGTCACCACCATGGGAGAGGCTTGGTTCAAGCACCGATGTCGCCGCATCATTGTTAAAGCCCGTTCTGCTGGAACTTGTTATTCGGCCTTACCTGTTTCCTTGTCCGATGCGGACTTGTCACGCTATCTCACTTACCGTAATATGTCCACCAACTCTTCTTTGGATTTCTTTATGGAGCCCCATAGTCGTCGGCTCACTACTCGTGGCATTGTCGTTCCCTGCTCCCCCTTCTTCTACGGCCTTTATAAAGGCCTCAATGGTAATTGGATCAAGATCAGCCCGGATGTCAGCTTTGTCGACCCTCCTGAGGTCTTGACACCCACGGCCATTTCTGACCTGACCCAAAATTCTGTTTCCGACTTTGACTTCGATGCCGGGGGCATTTATCATTCCCAATCCATTACGATGATCGACACTCATCTCCATGCCCAGAGGGCATCTCAGGACGTCGTCACTGCCCTAGGACAGGACGCCATTCGGTCTCATTGGACGTCGTCTCCTTCCACCCCTAGCCCGTTTTCTCCCTTTATGCTCACGCAGGTCCTCAGTTTTTCGCCACTTGGCTGGCTGTGGGATAGATTGGTAGATTGGGGGCAATTTGCGTCAATGTTAATGGGCATCTACTATATATTTCGAATAGGGAACTGGTGCGTCCAATGTTCCTCTCGCATGGTAGCGAATCCTATCCAGCCCAACATGAACATATTTCGCCATGTTTATGTCGCAGCTCGTCCTCCTAGACGAGGACAGCACGATTTTCCTCCTCCTCCTCCTCCGTTACAAGAGGAAATCGAGCTCCAAACGCTTCCTTTTCCATCTGATATTGCATTACCACCTCCGGCCATGCCGCTATTATCTGATCATGTGGGACGTTCTCGAGCACGACGTTCTCAGTCTTGGGATCCTTTAGACCATGGTCTACGAAGACGAACCCCTCAGGGACAAGTCACCGATGCTACACCATTACTGGAACAAGGAACTTACTCCCCTCGACTAGCGGAGAAAGCTCGTCTGGAGAAACCTGCAACGGCTCCTCCAGCCCCTCCTGATATGGTCACTAAATCCCGTGACAGTTCTGCTGATTCTGTGATCACGGTGGTCCCAAATTCCCCAGTAATGGACAACTCGGAAACTCAGACCAAAACACCCAAACCATCTGTTTGGGACAGGTCTGACAAGAAGTGGACTAGAGCTATTAATAAAAACGCCACTAAAGTAGTTGCTTCCAAACGGCCTTCCCGGTCGGAGATCAAAAAGAAATCCCCTCCACCGGTGCCTAAAAGAAAGCCACCGATGACCTCGGCTTGGCAACCTTTTCAACATTTAGGATTTCGAACTCTCCAACCGAATGCTTCGGCCTTGACGAGCTCTAGCGAAGAGCTGACTAAATTACACCAAGTCATGCCCCATTTGGCTGTGCCCCCTCCGGCACAACAATTTCCCTCCCTAAGACCGACTTCTTCGGTGATGAACTTCGTAGGTTCTCCCCCTTTGGCACACACACCTGTCACCTCACATCTGGTGACCACCTTGAGAGATCCGGCTACAGGCACGGTCTCTAATGTCACCATCTCCCCTGTCCCTTCACCACCACTCCTGCCAACCCCTCCTGCACAATCACCTTCACACATGACCCATAACCCGATCTATGGATCTTCACCACAACCTTCCGAGTACAAGCAACTGTGCATGCAGTTGGAAGGATTACTCAACGACGTGGGAAATGCTTCAGGTTACCTCACCACGTCCAGCCAACGACCCCAATCCGAACTCATCACGGAGATGAGACGGGCTTACCGTGACTTGGAGAAGGCTGGTCACACACTCGCCTCCATGGATGATTGGCGCCAAAGGCTGGCCCAATACCAACAAAGGGCGGTGACACTTTTTAAGCCTCCTCATTAGCCCTGTTCCCAATTGTGGATTCCCGTGGATCTTCAATGGCCTGGATTGGACTTATTGACTCATTTTTATATTTGATTTATTTTCTATATTATTGATTGTGTGTGGAATTTACTCGTTTCTTCTTGTTGCTCTCACGGCTGCGGACAGCCTTTTCTTTGCCCCGGTAATATGTAATACGGGCCCTTGGGGCCTCGTCAATGAATGAGCTTGTGCGAATTCTCGCGCAATGAAAAGGGGAAAGAAAAGGAACGAAGAGAACAACAAGGAAAAAGGGGATCTGGCAGTTCGACTCGGGACTTGAGAATAGAAAGATACGAAAAAGAACAGGGTGTTCATTGTGAGTTATTGAGATAAAGGGTGGGGAAACCTCATGTTTTCACTTGGCGGCAGCTTCATCGAACATCGAAGTTGTGGAGGCTGATTTAGTTCAGTCATTCGGCTCTCTCTTTCTTATTTGAGAGAGCCTTACAATTACTCACCAATGTGGCAAGTATTATTAGTTATATTCCTAACTATCACCGTTAAGTGAATAACTCTATAGGCAATTTTTGAAATATTATTTAATCTATATTTACACTACAACATGATAGATGGAATTCGGGATTCTTCACTTCTTTGATTTTTTCCCCTTCCCTTTCCCCTTTGATTTTGGGGAAATAATCTCTGCCTCGTTGGAGGACGACCCCGACTCCGGACTTCCGGGTCGCACCTCTTGATGCCGTTTGATCGGTGGCGACTCATCCACCATCTCGATCAAGGCCGTCGTGCTATCCTCGATTTTCCGCTTCCGTCCTTTTTTGGGGACTACAGAAATGTTGTAGTCGACTTGCCTCCTCAATATCTGATGCCAGATATTTTCTATCTCTAAACGCAAGTCGTTGATTTCTTTGGGGAGATGGGCAGTGATGGGCACATACCCATCACAACTCCTACGGTACACCCGCCCGGCCAGAACCCATTCGAGTACTTTCTCGAATGGTGTCAGTCCCCGTTGCAGGGACATTATCCTGACTGCGAGCAGATGTTTCCGCTCCAGATAAGCCTGTGCTAATAGGCTCATTCGTTCCTCCGCCTCCTGCAAGGCGTTCATCACGGCCTAGAACATAATTATTTAGGAACATATCATAATCATTATTCATAATATATATATTAACAGTACACTCACCTCCAGGACTAAGGCTTTTTGCCTTGCGGTGACGTTTCTAGTATCAAGGGGGAAGGTCGTTGACTCATCTTTGCTCAAGGCCCTCTGCACCACTGGCAGATGGACCACGAGTTCTGCTGCCCCTTTCGAGAGGTCCTTAAACCTCTTCCTTCCATTCGCACCTCCTTGAAAGCGAGGCGAATGCTCAAAGATGGTCGGGTTCGGCATTGGATAGTTCATTTCCCTCCCCTCCTTCGTCAAGTCCACCTTTTCTAAAACTTTGGCCACCTGTTCTTTAAACGCTTGCTGTGCTGCATAGGTGGTGGCCCGGGCACAGGATCCACTGGCCCACGTTAGACGACCACTTTCCACCACGGCAGCCCCTGTAGGTGTAGCGGTCGACATACATTGTCCTCTCCCTGAGGGACGCACGGCATTCAGAGGATGGACCTCTTCGGCTGCAGGTAGGATGATCCCTGGGATCACCACCACGTTCGGACTTCGGACGTCCCCCTTGCAGTGAACGATGGGCAGGCCCGCCGCTCGCTTCACCTCTTCCTCTGGTTGCCTCGGAGCCTCTGGAGTTTCGGGCACAACCGACCCTACGTCCACTGAAATGGAACTGACGGGGCTGGTTGGTGGCTTGTATGGTCTCTTGCTAGTTTCCATTCCAGATGTGTTTGCCTCTGGAATGACTTGCTTCTCCCTGGTCGTTGGTTCTTCGGCGACTTGGGGGTGGCCAGCCACTGCCTCGGCCACCAGGTTGATGAGTTGTTCATCGGTCGAGGCTTGTGTGACAGGAACGGTTGTTCCTGCTTCAGGCCACCAGGATTGGGTGGAGGTACCTGGGTTAGTGACGGCGGCAGGCTGCCCTTCCCAGTTCCCGTACTGGTCCCAGTTAGGCTGTCCCTGCCACACGGTCCCATACCCGGCCGGCGGCCCGGTCACCTGACTTCCCCATTGTCGGGGAGTCTCTTGAACAGCCATGCCGACGCCAGGCATGGCATTTACCCACTGTCCCTCCCATCCTCCCTGCTGCTGTGGTGCTGGTTGCACCCAATGAGAAGATGCCGCTACTGGCCAACGACTGGCAGTAGCGGGTTCCTGGTAGGATCCAGGAACGGCAGTAAAGGCACTGGGCCTGCTGCCGACCTGCCCCCATCCTGTTGGTATGGTGGTGGTCAACAGGCCACCGGCTCCTCCCACAGGCCGTGAGGCGGAAGCCGAAGCAACCGTGGTTGCTGCACCCCCGGACCAGCTGGCCATGATCGGAGCGGTCGAGCCATAGACAGGGCCATAATGTCTGGACGCAAATCCGGACGTTGTCGCCACTGGCCTGTGGACTTCGGGGTTGTAAGTTTGCCTGTAAAGAAAAATAACTTTGGTTATTTTGGTAATATTATTTTATAATATTGCTATATTCATTTCTAATTTTTAAATTAGATCATCTTGTAAAGGAAAATAACTTTGGTTATTTTGGTAATAGTATTTTATAATATTGCTATATTCACTTCTAATTTTTAATTAGATCATCTCGCTTTGGCGACGCCTTTACAAAGTCCATATGCATTAAATTTTAATATAACCACGTTATTATTTGTCATATTTTCTGTTAGATATGACCGATTGATCGGATATCAATCTTTGACATATTATTGTCATTTCTTGTGAATTGAGCTCTTGCAGACATTTTTGAAATCGATAAAAAAACCGAAAGGGGGAAGTTATCTCTATTTCGATCAGCACCTTCCTTCCTTAAGTAGTCATTCTTTTTATCTCCCCTTACGCAAACAAAAACACGACGCTCGTTTTGTTCACCTTCTTTTTGTTCACTGGTTCACGAAACTTTCAACATTATTCTTGGTCGCTATGAAAATCCATTAAAATTCATATCCAAGCTTGAATTTTGTCTCCCCGAACTTTTTGAAGCTATTTTGAACTTTGCTACTCGAGCTTCTAACCTAAATTTCTGGTTCGAATTTTCGTTTATGTACTGTCTTCCTTACTTGTCGGCTACAAATCCTACGGTTCGATTTTTGCCTCTCTTCACACACACTTTTGTGCCAGGCCTCGATTGCGGCCCACATTGCGAATCACCGCACTCGCATAATTTCGCAAATCCGGTTTTCTTCCGTCCCTCTTCCTCAGTTGTTCGGTCATCCTGATGACGAACACTTGCTGTCATTTTGGTCTCCCCAACTTGACAATTTTCGGGACGTTACTGGCTAGTTATATACTTATGGTAAGTTTCCTCTCTTCATTATGCCTCGACCGGTTTCTCAACTCGTTCTTTTTACCCTTCGTCCTTAGCCCTATATCTTCTCGGCTGCGCAAAATTACACTGTCTTCCGTTGTGTTCTACCCTTTCCGCCGCCGATCATGGATGCTGATCAACTTCAGCAATTCATCGATGGCATGAAAGAGGCGCTTTCCCCCGACTACGATGATCCTCCTAAACCTCGACCTCGGGAAATTATCCCCGATACAATCTCCGAGGTCGACTCGGTGAAATGGATCTCCTTTCGCCGTTCCATTCTCAAGGCTCAAACTTTGAATGCATGGGATGATGACAGAGCCAAACTCATTCTCCAGGTGTCAGTGAAGGATGCTGCCGCTCGGGCTGTGCATCATTTAGAGTTTCCTGCCAAGGATACTCTGGAGGACGCACTTGACAAGATGGAAACAATTTTTGTAGACGCGGCTGCTACAAAGTTTTTCAAGGCCCAATTCAACGCATGCAAGCGGCAGCCGCAGGAAACACTGGTTCTCTGGCACACCCGTGTTCGCCAGCTGTTTATGAAATCATACCCAAAGGAGGCCGACGAAGAATCTAGCGAGCTCCTCAAAGATCGCTTTACATATGAGATTGAGGATATTGCGACTACTCATCATCTTATCAACATGTCTAATTATGGCGAATTGAAGTTCAAAGATCTTTTGACTCAGGCTCGCCAATATCAGGCCAATGCAGCTCTCACTCGTCAGTCCTACGGTGGACGCACGACCTCTCAGCTGCTGGGCCATTTGGGGCCTACAACACTTCCGCCCCCTCCTGGCATCGCTCCTGAGGACTCCCGCCCCGGATCTTCCTCTATCCAGGCTTTGTCCGGTCCCCGTCCGAAAACAAAGTGCTTCCACTGCCAGGACCCTGCCCATATGGTGAACGCCTGCCCGCTTCTCAATCGGGCCCTGGAGCGTGTTAAGAAGAACCCTCAAAACTTCGGGTTGGCTTGGGCTCCAGGCCATGGGCCCTCCACTTCCAACCCATCCTCTTCTACTTCGCCATATGTCACCAAGAAACCTAATCGTGGTCGCGGCCGTGGTCGTGGGCGTGGCTACTCTCGTGGCCGAGGGCGTGGAGGTGGCTCTGCGCCGCCCCGTCCTGGCATCATGGC
>JAMASZ010000141.1 GCA_023301585.1 Alphaproteobacteria bacterium
TCCAAGTTTTCCTGTGTATTCAAATTTTTTTACCTGAAACCCCCAGCCCTTCGGGCTGGGGGTTTCTAATAATTAAGTAGACGTGCAAATTTACAAGATACGGAAAGGGAGTAAATTTGCATACCAGAAACCCCCAGCCCAATGTACTAAAAACATTGCTAAAACACTTTGTTGCATTTTGCCAAAAACTACTTGAATGCTTGGATTCTCAGTGGTAACTGAGTTACCGAGTATCGCTCGGTGATATATTTTCTTTTTTAACTAAAAAAAAAGGAACACAATTGATGAATCCAATTGACCGAATTGACCGAATTGACCACATTGACCACATTGACCCCATTGACCAAATGGAAGTCATTGACCATATTGACCATATTGACCTAATTGTTCCCATTGTTCATCATTCTCCGCCTCCTGGAGCTCACGGCGCAAGCCTACAAAAGACAGAATGTTAGTTTTAAGAAACATCCCATTTTTGGCTACATTAGTTACGCATTCATGTGTATAGCCAGTCTGGTCTCTATGATGTCCCCCTGGTACTCTTCCAGGGTCCGGGCCTCAAGGTCCACCTCACGAGCCTCCTCCTCTGTCCTCTTGACAAAGGCCCGCCCCCTGAAGGCTTGCTTGAACCGGTCAAAGTTCGGGAAAGGGTGGAAGGCAAGGGACTGGTACTCCTTTACCCTCGTCACTCCAACCAGTAAGAGCCCAGCTGCAAACTCTTTTGGGCCGGCATTCACGATGACCTTGTCACAGGTGGCTCCCTGCAGCTTATGAATGCTTAGCGCATAGCCCAGCATCATTGGCAGCATCACCCTTTTATGGGTGCCGCCCCCACAGAAAAATGTCCTAGCGACTGGACAAACCACCACAGACTTGGGCAAACCTGGCAGGTATGGAGGACCTGTGTAGGCCCCAAATGTGGCAATGACACCCGTTGGCAGATTAGGAGGCCCTGTTCCCTCGGGGTACAGAATTTTCTGCACAATTCCAACAGCTCCGTTGGTCAGTCCAGCTTCTGTCCAGAGATTAGAGGTAAGTCTGAATGTGGCACCCTTGCACAGGATAATGTTTTTCGGGAGCCCAGTTTCCCTGTCCCCTGCATCAGACGCAGCTTTTGGTGTAGTATTTTGCGACTTGATGAAGGCAATTGGCTCTCCAATTGCCTTGACACGCTGGATGTTGTGCAGGAGCATGTCCTTTTTTAAAGCGCAAGCCAGTATTCCACTGGTTGTGAATTCCTCTCGCTCTGTAGGAGGGAGCAAGTCCAAAGATCTGGCACTCCATTTCCGCCACTGCTCAGGGCCAAAGGTTCCGTCCCCGAGCATACCAAGTTCATCCCTGAATTCGGCCTGCTCGTCTCCATCCTGCCGCTGGATTTTGTCGAATCGAATTACCTTTTCAAATAGGCGGAAAAGATGGAAGCCTTGTGGGTTTTTGGTGTCCTTCCTGAAAAGTGGAGTATCCAGGACGGGGGGAAGCTGCTTCCAGTCTCCAAGAAGGACTATTGACAGCCCACCAAAGGGGATGTCTTTGGCCTGAGGCCTGGCCTGCCTCAGCCTCTTGTCAATCCGCATGAGCATTCCTTGGCCCACCATGCTCTTTTCGTCAATGACAAGAATGCCCACCCCTTTCAGCTTGTTCTGGAGGACTGTTTGCCTGCCCGGGCTCAGGTCAGCATCTTTTTTGCCGACGGCAAGGAGCAGGAGGCTATGGAGGGTGTCTCCTCCAATCAGAAAAGCCGCAGTCCCGGAGGGTGCTGCTGCCAGGATGAACTGTTTTGTCATCCCTTCTTCCCTGGCATAGGCTTTGACCGTGTTCAACCAGTAGCTTTTGCCGGTGCCGGCTCCTCCAGAGATGTTTAAGAGCAGCTGGGTGACATTGTCGAGGCCGACCTCCTGCACCATGTTTATGTGCTTTTTCAGGATTGTGAATGCATCAACCTGTTTTTCGTTGAGGCTTTGAAGAGTCCCTGACAATAGACTGTCGCCCCTATCTACCTCATGGGCCTCGGATGTTCGAGAGACCCAACTCGCCATGGCATTCTGCTCACTGACTGTAATGGCCAGTTCCCTCATGTCCGTGGTCCAGTCATACTCTGCATTTTGCGATGATATTTCTTGAAGGGCATAGTCACCTCCCTCCTCGTTCACTAGCTCTTCTTGCTCTTCTCCAGCAACCGTACCAAGGAGCTGCATGTAGTCCTGGTCCTGCACCAGGGGCCCTTCCTCCTCAAGTGGCTGCACATGCAGGTCCTGCTCCACAAGCTCGTCGCCCTCAACTTCATCTTGTTCTTCTTGCATGTCTCCTTGAGGAGCCACTTGGCTCTCCAGCCACTCCTCCTTGACCAGCTTTGGGCAGCTCTCGAGCTCCACAAAAGTAGCAAACCGTTCCTCCAGCTCTTCCGTTGTCAAGTCTTTGAGCTCATTAAACTTTGAGCCCGGCTGAAACAGTAGGAGGCTAGACCTGAGAAACATTTCGTAGGTTGACTTCATCAACCTGGTGGGGACTCTGGTAAAACTCGGCGTGACCATGGGGACTTTCTTGGCGCCCAGTTTCTTCCACTTTGTGGAGAATTCTGATGCATACCGGTACAGACTTACAAGCCTGGGGTTCTCGTCTTCCTCGCCAGCTTCCCACCGTGCCACAGCATCGAGGAAGGAGATGTCAGTGTCCCTTTCCCAATAGCGCATGGCCATAGTCTTTACTGTTGCCTGGGCTCCGTCTGGTTCTGTCAGGTCAGCAACGCGACTAGTCCCCATGACATTAACGTTGGTGAATTGTCGCGAGAAACTCACAAACTCCTTGCCTAATAGAATATGAATGCACTCCTGTTTTGAAAGGTCATGTTCTCCAACCGTCTTCATCAAGATCCGCTGGAGTACCTTTCGTACAGGAGCGTCATCCTCGGCATCATCAATCAGCGCCTTGCATATAGCATTAAACGGAGCACTGTTTGGCTCCGGTTTGTGCATATATTTAAGCAGATAGCGAATCAGTGACTTGTAAGAAGTCACAAGTTTGCTGTCCACATTGGCTCCCCAGATTGCTAAAATCTCGGGGATGTGTTGGACAAGCATCGGGTGGTTTCTTAAAGTCACCAACTCTTCATCCGTTACTGTAGTAGGGTCTTCCCCACCGCACGTGCAGTACACCCTCTCGAGGGTTTTCCCTGTCCGGTCGAACTCCATCTCGAACCCGACCATTTTTTTTGGAAAGCCGAACCGGCATTCCTGGTCCTCTGGCTTATTTCCCCCCCTTTGGCAGTAGCCAATTCGACAGTGGTGCAGCATGCACCTGTTGATTAGTGCAATATGCCTCTCTAGATAGTGCACATCATGAGGGATGTCCAGAAACCGTTGGCGTAGAATGTTGGTCTCCGGAGTGTGGACATTTTGGCCATAGGGTCCTGGCCAGTTCTCTGGCAAGGGGTCTGGATGGACAGTAGAGACACCAAGATGTTGTGTGGAATAGTCGGTCACATGTTTCTTGAACTCTCTCTTCAACCTCATTTCCTCGTCATCATTTTCGGTACTATCAGGAAGCCTCTCTTTGGCCTTGAGTAGGTCGTCATGGGAGGGACCGTTCTTGACTCTGAGGAGAATGTGGGCGTGCATGGTGCCACG
>JAMASZ010000142.1 GCA_023301585.1 Alphaproteobacteria bacterium
GCACAATATTTCCATTATCATATAATGTTTGAACATCCGCGCCCGTTAGACCTTCGAGCGTGCCAACTTGCGTGAATTCAACATCATTATAAAGACCATCTGTATCAACCGTGACGATTGTATCACTACCCGTATCCGTAAATTGAATATAATCGGTAATAATATCGTCAAGCTTGTTAGGATCAAAGCCTGTGATAAGACTCGAAAGATCTAAAATATCACCTTCACTTTCATCATAATCAACGACAGAAGCCTGTGCAGACGTTGCCGTAAACATAAAACTGTCTGCTCCAGCGCCACCAAATAATACGTTATTCCCGCCTTCTCCATTCAGAACATCATCACCAGCGCCACCGTCTAACAGATCATTACCGTCACCACCGTTTAGAATATCTGATGTGGCACCGCCCTGCAGATAATCGGACTCTGCTGTACCATTCAAAGTTCCGTTACCTGATAGAACATCTCCCGCTTCGAATAAGCTTAAAGAGACAGTTCCCGTGGCATTATTTGCAGAGGCGTCTATGTAATGAATACCCGCATCAAACAACCCTGTTGAAAAATTTAAGAAACTGTCAGTGCCGATGCCACTATCATCATCACCAACAAAAGCTTGTAAACCTAGCGCATTTCTAATTGCAAGAATTTCAGGGTTTGCATTAGTACCTGCTCCTGTCGATGTGCCACGCGCCCAAACAATATAATCCGTGTTAGCCGCAAGGTTTACGCCAAACCAATCGCGATCCCCTAAGTGAATTTCTGACAAGCATTTCTAATCTCCCACACGGCCATATGAAATAGCTTTACGGTTTTGAAAACAAATATAGTAACGATCTGAATAATCACCAGGCCGACGGTTCCAAAAATCGCGCCACATACTATAGTAATAGCAATCACCTTGCCCCTTAACGGCAGCAGAGCTGTCAGGCTCACCCATGATGGCTTTAACTTCTTGCTTAGACATTCCAAGTTCTAATTCATTTGTTGTTGACCTTGGTGCCGCACAAGCCGTTAGCAAGATTGAAATTGATAAGATAAAAATTATTTTCATTAATAGGTCCCTTTATTTCGACGAAACGGCCACCAGATTTCTCTGGTAGCCGGGGATTCTTAACCGTCCGAGAACGGCGCAGCTATTTGCTTGCGCTGTTATATTCACTGCATCCCCGACCGTAGGTCGAGAAGGCAGCATCATTGATGACGGCCCGATGCTGATTAGGCCGTCTCGGAGGGGTTAGCTTTCTAATTATTACTCAAAATAAAAATTTTTAATACCAGCGAGTAAACTAAAATTTACTTCACGCACGACTTTGGTAGTTAGTCTTTTATTTGTTTTTCCAAAGGCAGAACAAGTAATTATAAAGCTGGCTGAAATTGATTCTGTGTTTTTTAATAAGTACAATTGGCTTATAGCATTAATGGTGAGTATAGATTAATGTGAAGGTGTTCCTACAGTTTGTTCCCTACTCCCCCCAAATAAAAATTTTATAGGCAACCACCAGATAGTATTTTTTTGGCTTAGCGGCACCGCCCCCTAGGGGTGGGTGCGCATGGTATCTATATAATCTGCCCATTCTTGCATCATCTTACGGCGCTCATCCAGAAACATCGCACGGTCATAAGCCCTATCTATCTTACTCTTAGGTACATGAGCTAGCTGACGGTCAACAACTTCATGCCGGTAATGTAACTCCTGCTTGATGGAGCTCATAGCCAAAGCCCTAAAGCCGTGCCCAGTCATGCGCCCCTGATATCCTAGACGTTTAAGACCGCCCAAAATGGTATTGTTACTTATCGACTTCTGAGGTTTGCAGCTACTTGGAAACACTAACGGCCTATGACCAGATATTTCTTTCTGCTCTTTCAGTATTTCAATGACCTGTGTTGCTAACGGAACAATATGTTCTTTATCCATCTTCATTCTTTCGGCTGGGATAACCCACTCTTTACGATCAAAGTCGATTTCTTCCCACCTGGCATTAATAAGCTCACTTGTTCTTACAAAGGTCAGCATAATGAGATTAATAGCATTACGTGTGTTTTGATAAAGCCGTCCGTCATTACGCTCCAGAGCTCTTATAAACTCTGGTAACTCTCGAACATCCAGCGCAGCAAAATGTGTTTTCTTTATTGGCTTAAGAGCATCTTTAATATCATTTGAAGGATCACGGATACAACGCCCTGTTGCTATACCGTAACGAAAAATCTCACCGCATTTTTGAAGTTGGCGTTTAGCTAAATCATAAGCTCCCCGACGTTCAATTTTGCGAATAACCTCCAGTAACAACGGCGGTTCAATATCCCTAATGGGATGATCTCCAATTTCAGGAAAGATATCATCTTGAAGTCTTTTTATTACTTCATCGGCATAACGCGGCCGCCAGCGATCTTTTCGATTCTCATACCACTCAAGAGCTACAATTTTAAAAGTATTCTCAGCATTGCGCTCAAACTCAAGCTTTTCACGCTTACGCTCCTCTAATGGATCCTTACCCTCCGCAAGCAGCTTCCGAGCCTTATATTTCTCATGCCGTGCTTCTTTCAACGTTACTTCAGGGTAAACCCCAATTGCGTATTCCTTCGGTTTTTTTAAAAAACTGTACTTAACCCGCCAATACTTCTTTCCATTAGGCATCACCCATAGAAACAAACCCTCCCCATCCGAGAGTTTACGCGGACTTTTGGAGGGTGGCTCATGTGGCTTTGCCGTTTTGCATATCAAATCATTTAGCTTCATTCGTGGTATCTCCTTTTTCGAGATTCACGCGATACCACCAATTAGACCACGATTTTTAGTGGTCGCATGAGAGTACGCATGAACAATTAAGAACAAAAATACCCGCAAAACCCAATGTGAGTAAGGGCTTTGCTAGATACGTACAAACATGAACGAATATGTATGAAAAGAAAAATGGCTGGGGTGGCAGGATTCGAACCTGCGCATGCCGATACCAAAAACCAGTGCCTTACCGCTTGGCTACACCCCAACATTTTAAACAGTTTAAC
>JAMASZ010000143.1 GCA_023301585.1 Alphaproteobacteria bacterium
GCTCCTGCTGCTGCTCCTGATCGTTCATAGGCAAACTGAGTACTGATTACTGTATCACCTGAGCTGTCCTCGGTAGCAACCTTACTTACCCGAGGATAACGCCCAGTTTGATCTGTCTCAGTCCATTGGAGTCCTGCCCCTACTACTGTTTCATCTAGTGCCCGAGTAAGAGCATCACTACCTTGATAGTAGTAGTCAAGTTTAGGCTCGATAGCTGTAACAGTATTATTGTCGTGTAATGTGAATAACCAGTGTTTACCTAATGGCGTCCTATACGTTGCAGTGTCTCCAACCTCTGCACCTAAAGATATGAAAGCATCCCTAGCTTCATCATAGGCGTATGTAAACGATGTCGTTCCAACTATATAGGCTCCAGTGAACGGGCTTTCTGTTTTTACAAAAGGAGAAGCTAGGGTATTAAAATCATGGACTTCAGAAGACACTATAGAACCAGTATCTCCGCCTGTAGCAGGTTCGATGATATCATCTGATGGGTGACGTACCCAGTTATTACCAATATCGGCTGCTGTTGTGAACTGCGCTCGCCATGCTTGGCCTGCCTCGACCGTCCGAGTCGATAATTGCCCGTCCCCAGTCATTACAACCACATCACCTTTGTTGGCGATGGGGAATGTCTGGGTAGCTGGATCAATCTCTCCAAGGAACCGTTGTACGCCATCAAGCTTTGGATTGATAAAACCTAGTGAGTCCTGTACCTCACTGATACGTATATTGACATTTTGTAGTCCGTCGTTCTGAATGTCTTCTGAAGTCTCCAGCGAAGATAGCCGAGCGCCTAAATCTTCGACGATATCAATGTTTTGTAGGGAAGACACCCGTTGATCTAGCGCATCAATCTCCTCTTCATTGCGACGTATGAGGGCGAGGTTGAATGCACTACGGGAGTCGAGAGTACCAACTGTACCCTGTAGTCCATTGATATCTTCAGCGGTCAGGAGACGACCGCCTAGTCCTCCGACGTTGAGTAGGTCATATCCGTTAAGATCGAGATCGGCTTCCATTGCATTCGGGGTGGTGCCTGTACGACTGACAGCATCCTTGAGAACTTCCTCAATATCTGCGAAGGCATTAGTTAGGGCGATACCAGAAGGAGTGCCACCTGAAAAGGAGGGAGCTGTGTAATCGACTGACATAGTTATTGTCCTTGGGTTATATTTTCAAAGGCAGCATCGAGATCGAACTCCTGTCCTTTATTCTGTGCACCTCTTCGTGCTTCCTTGAGGGGCTTAGGCTTAGTGGACTGTACTAGTCCTGCGGTATCTCCCTTGGTAGCGTAGGTCATTAGGTATTGGGCTGCCTGCCTGTCTCCTTCCTTCATCTTATTTATGAGTAGCGCCTTGGCTTGACTAGCATCACGAGCCTGCATATCCTTACGCCAGCTAGTAAGTCCAGTGAAGTTACGGTCAGGGTCTCCTGTCATAAACCACGAGGAGGCCATCAGCTTACGCCAGTGAGTCATACAGCCTACCATTGTAATGGCTGCATCATACTCGTCGATAGCTGTCATGTACAGGTTGTACGCTGAGATCAGGCCGTTGTGATCGTAGTCCTTGAGTGTGAAGACAGGGTGCCGGTTCTTATCTTGGGATGTCTCTGCAAAGAGAGAGCCTGTCCTACGGTGGCCCCGGACATCAAACAGTACGGGTGCATTGTGTGCAGGACGTGGTGTCCATATCAGGTCTGTCATTATAGAGGAGCTCCGTGTAAGATAACGTAGAAGTCGTGGAGGACTCCTGCCTGTACGGAGCTGATTGCCCTGTCCCATACAGCATGGGCGGCTATGACCACCGCTGCTGCGACTAGCATTCCTCCGAGATGTTCTGCTACTGTTCTATTCATATATCACTCCGGCCCCATTAAGAATCTAAGTATGGGCTCTTTACATAGTACTAAGCCTGCGGAGATTGTAACGATATATGCAAGGACCAGCTTTATGTATTTAAGCAGCCTGCCCCACGCTCCGTAGTCATCCATTATGCTAGACCACCTTCTGAGGTTCCCAGCTTCTTCTTCAGAGAACTGAGGCTCTGTCATGGTCTATCTCCTTACTGATTAGGTCTCCCCTGCCCCTAGTGCTTGCGACGGCTGACCCATGTGGATCTTCTAGGGCAGGGGAGATTAAGTTGGAGTCTGATAGCGTAACGGCGTATCTGTTGAGGGTGCCTATTGCTAACAGGGACTCCTGTTCTTTTGTATTGGCAAACAGCCAGAGAGTCGAACTCTGCCTGACGGATTTGGAGTCCATCGTCCCACCACTGGGGCTGAATGTGATTCAATCTTTTTTGTAACCCTCACTATATTAGATTGTGGCTATTTGGTCAGATGTAACATATAAATGAAAATAAATACAAATTAATTTCCTGATTAGGACAAATAGCCACAATCTAATATAGTATGGGGTGGGGGGCAAGGGGCTTCGGGGCGACGGTGACTCATGTGATCTATGTGATCTATATCATCTATATCCTATCCTACCTACTTCCCTATTACTCCCTCTCCTACTCTCCCCCCTGCTAGCCCACTGATACCCACTGGCCTAGCCAATATCTCACCAAAAGTTGTGCAGATAATTCTGAGGGGTCTGTCCCTCCCCCCGCCTCCCGGCCTACCCCCTCCCTCCCCCCTCACTTTTCCCCGACCCTCTTCCGAGATCCTAGACGATAATAATTCTCATTCGTACCTTCAATCCTATGTGAGAATGGAAATCTAAATGAGAATGATTTGCATT
>JAMASZ010000144.1 GCA_023301585.1 Alphaproteobacteria bacterium
GTTGAAAGGGTCAAAGGAGGAAAAGTCCTGTGGTTCGGGTTTAAGTTAAATAAAACAGAAACAAAAACGATAAATATACAGGGAGTAATTATATGTCACTCAACATAAGACGCGCACCAGAAATGCGAGAAATCAAAAGAAGGTTTCTAAAAAAGCATTTTGATGCCAATAACGGTCATAGAGCAATTTCAATACTATTAGAAATGAACAAAGCTTTTAAAGCAGCTATTCAAGGTGCGGAAGAAGACATGCAAGCTGTTAAAGCTTTTGACCGTATAAATGCTGACCAACCTAGGTCTGTTCGTATGCTCAATAAATTCGCTGAAATAGATGGCTCTTCCAAGGTTTATGTTGATGCAAGTACTGAAACAGGTAAGGGGTTGGATAAAGTTTCTCAGTCTTATAAATCTGCTACAGGATTCCGTAGATTGATAGAACGTGGTTTTGAAGTTGATTTAACAGCCATTAAGGAAAAACAAGCGGCTCTTCAGGCTAAGTGGCAAACTCCCGGTGATGTTCAGCCCGTGCGTATTGGCAATTTAGAGCCAGCAAAAGCGGTGAGGTCTGATGATATCCCAGGAAGTAGACCGTTGAAGGACGCTAATGCGCCTAAGATCGTGATTCACTAAATCCATTGGATTGATTGGTTTTTTCAAAGCCGATACATTTATGCTAAACTTAAATGGTAAGTTTAAGTTAGGAGCATAATCATGAAGTTTTATATATTATCTTTGGCTTGTTTATTGTTGCTCTTGCTACCAACACATGCACATGCATCTTATTGGATTAAGTGCGAAGTCGTTGCCAAGGTTATTGGTGCTGAAGGAGACATTTATAAAATTAAAGTTCTTTCAGGAGAAGTGCTCGATGGCCATGCCAATAAAGGTTCTGAGTGTTTGGCTGAAGACGTTACATATGATATTGAAATTCAAGGAGCGGACATAGAGGAGGGGGGTAAAGTTGACCTTCTTTATGATCATTATAATGCTATGGGGCCTGAAGGGTTGGTTGAGGGAACAACGTGGACGCTGTCCCCTTAACCTGTAAGCTTAAATAGATTGGGTCAGCTATAGAATGCTTTGACCTGTTTTTTTCCAATCTTCCACAAATGCCGCAAGACCTTTATCCGTTAATGGGTGCTTGTAAAGCTGTTTGATAACGCTTGGTGGACAAGTCACAACATCTGCGCCCATTTTAGCACTTTCTAAAATATGTGCTGGGTGGCGAACAGACGCCACTAGAACTTCAGTGTGGAAGTCTGGATATCCTTCGTAGATTGTGAGGATATCACCAATTAATTGCATACCATCTTGTCCAATATCATCTAAACGACCCACGAAAGGTGAGATGAATGACGCGCCAGCTTTGGCTGCTAATAGAGCCTGAAGCGGAGAGAAACATAAAGTTACGTTTACCATTGTTCCGTTGCTTGATAGGTTTTTACAAGTCTTAAGACCCGCTTCTGTTAAAGGAACTTTAACCGCAACATTATCACCAAGTGCTGCTAGTTTTTCTGCTTCTTTCATCATTGTTTCGTAATCGGTTGAAGCAACTTCGGCGCTCACGGGGCCGTCACAAATACCACAAATTTCTTGGATAAGCGGTAGAAACTCACGGCCTGATTTTGCAATGATTGATGGGTTGGTTGTAACACCATCTAACATACCGCAATCGGCGAGGTCTTTAATGGCATCAATGTCTGATGTGTCTGCAAAAAATTTCATGGGTTAAGCGCTCCTTAAGCTGTAAATGCTAAAAAATAATATGTTTATTTGTATAGAAAACACTGGAGGACGCAAGAAAAGAAATAAAGTTATTAGGCTCCTAATACTCTAGTCTCATGTTTTAAAGAGGGAGCAAGTGTACGCACTTGATGTTTATTAACTAACATATGAACGTGGTTATTAAAGTGCTGTAATGGGTTATTATCATTACGCTCAATGAGGTACGTCGTTTTCGGGTTTGTTAGTGCTTGCAGTATCTGTTGCGGTATTTTTATGCACGCTTCCGGAAAACCATCAATTATAATGTCATGTCTAATCGGTCTCACAACGCTTTGTTTTGATATTGGCGATATGGGGAATTGCTCAGGAAGTGCGTGGTGTAGATCAGCAATGGCACTTGCTAATGTCTGCCTGATAACGATGAAACGATCGGGGTACGACTCTGGCTTTAAATCAAAATATAAAGTTTGTAAAAACTGCTTTAATTCGTCGATGTCACTAAGCTTTTTATCTTTATGGTTTGGGTGCACCAAATCCGTTAATGAGGAAATTTCAACATCTACCATTGGTGTGTCTTCTGACAGTGTTGTTCTAGATTCTGTTGGGAATTCAAGCCATTGAGGTTGTATTCCATGACGCTGTAACATGCTTAAAAGGTTGTCATGTAATGCTGCATAAACACTTTTATCAGCGCTTATGGTGTAAGCAGCTCTATTAAATATATCGATTACTCTACAATCTTTATAATCATTGTCTAACTCCATTAAAAAATCTGAGGCATCGTATAAAGAAGATAAATCAGACTTAGAGAAATGAAATTCTGTTACTTGTGGGTAGGGAGCCTGTACCGCGGCTAATGATTGACTGTCTATAGAAACTAAAATCTTACGAAGTGCTATGGCTTTATTACTAGTTTTGTTTTTAAGCGCTCTGCGTATATTTGCGACATCTTTATCTAGTGAGCTTGAGACGTGCAAATTTTTTTCATAGTTGTGTGTATCTGCGAAGGGTTTAAATGCTGCTCTTAGTTCATCAAAACTGATTGTAATCGTGTCAGATGTTAAGTCTTCCTTGGTCGTTTGTTGAAAGCGCTGAAAGAAAGTACGTAATTTTAACATAGGGCTACAAATTTCACATTAATTATGGTGTTATACGAATTACCTTATAAAACAGAATTTAAATTATGGCAAATAAAAAAGCGGTTTTACTGCCTTATCCAATCGACAAGGCATATGATTACATCGTTCCAGCAGGGGTTTCTGGGCAAGTTGGGTCGTATGTAAGTGCGCCTTTGGGACAACGTCAGGTTCCTGCGGTTGTTTGGGGGGAGGGGAATGATGATGTTAAATCCTCTAAGTTAAAAGAAATCGTCAATGAATATCACTTGCCCGCTTTGCCTGCTGACCATCGTAAATTTTTGGATTGGATGGCGCATTATACAATGGCACCGAAGGGGTCAGTTTTAAAACTGACGTTAAGCGTTGCCAGTGCGCTGGAGCCACCAAAGCCCGTGATGGGGTATCAAATCAATGAACGAAAAACCACGACGCAAGGATTGTCACCAAAGGCGCAAAAGGTTTTGGACGTGGCGCGTGATGGCTATGTGAGGCGGGCGTCCGAACTGTCGGAACTGGCTGGGTGTAGCGCAAGTGTCGTGAAAGGGTTGGCGGATAAAGATTTTTTACGGATTAAAGAAATTCTTTCTGATGCGCCGTGTAAATACCCCGATGCTAATCATGGGAAGATAGAATTATCAGATGCGCAGCAAGTTGCTGCTGATGACTTGGCGGCTATGGTTAAAAAAGAAAACTTCGATACGGCGCTTTTAGATGGTGTTACAGGCTCAGGGAAAACCGAAGTTTACTTCGAAGCTGTCGCGCAAGCGTTGAAGCAAGATAAACAAGTTTTAATACTTCTCCCTGAAATTGCATTATCAAATGCGTTCATCGATAGATTTAAGGCACGCTTTGGTTGTCTGCCTGCGCTATGGCATTCCTCCCTTAGTCCTGCAAAACGTAAAATGACTTGGCGCGGTGTGGCAAAGGGTGAGAGTAAGGTTATCATTGG
>JAMASZ010000145.1 GCA_023301585.1 Alphaproteobacteria bacterium
AACTGCGGTGGCAGCTTATCCCCTTCCACGCCCCCTTCGTATGGCTACAAATTAGTACCCAACCACCCTTTCTTCTGTGCATGAAAAGCAACACACCCGCTACAAAATTACTCACCCCTCCAAAACCTCGAAAATCTGTCGAGTTCAAGTCTTACCTTTAAATAACCTTATTCACAACTCGGGGAATCCTACCTATGCCTTCGAATTCGCACGTGCCTTTCCTTTCGCTTTCCGTCTCCAACACCTTCATCATGTCCCGCCCTCATACCACATGACAACACCCCGTGTCGAGGCGTCTAATGTTTCGAATTTTCCTGTACCTTCATACTCTCTGTCATTTCAACGGTTCCGGCCACCACCTTACCTTTTTTCCCCATCTCAAACTTATCATCCGTTACATCTTCCTTCTGACTCCATAGTTGTGACTTACCATTCATTCCCGTCGGATACGATATGCCCCTTCCGTTCAACACTTCGTTTGCCCTTCCAACCGACAAACGCATTGTCTTTACGCCTCTCGCACGGTCTCAAGACGTCATCCACACAGAAAAGGACCACCGGCGGTAAAGACCGTCCTACTCCGAAGACTCTGAAGAACAACGCCGCGGTGAGTGCATATTTCACGACCAAGTGTTCAACGATCATTACTTCCCCTTTTCACCTTGTTGCATCGTGTTGCCTTTTTCCTTCCACCATTCGCCTTTTTGTTTCGCATGCGATTTGAATCCAGCCAAAGCAACAGCCATCAAATTCCTAACGTTCCTATATTGCGTCGAACTTTGCCCTTTTTTTGCGGTTTCCTGCGAATACAATGGTTTCCACGAAGCGCATAATACTTCACATGCTCCCCCTTCACAACCGTATCTCGTACTTCCTTTCCTTCGGTTATTTCTTAGCGACAGTATCTGTTTCCCTATTTCTCTGATTTTGCCCCCTTCTCCTCCTTTACATTCGATATCAATCCAGAAAACGAAAGCTGTTCAATCATCTATCGTTGTTTGCCTGCTTGTTTTTCGTCGTGATTGTTCTACCATACAAAACCGACTCCTATCATTGCCCTCACGTGACTAAATGCATCGTGTAGGCTCTTTCGTTGCCATTTGCTGCTAATACAATATGATTCCACGAAACGCATGTCATCCTTCATGCCTGCACATCGACGTCCCATACTTCGGTTATTCATGGCTAAACTATTAGCTACCCTCCCTGTCTGACATGCCCCCTTCTCCGCAACGCTCCCCTCTCTTTTCCATCCCCTTCTACCGTGACAGAATGAAGAAATCTACAAGCGCTTCGCCGCTGCAATGGCGCCCACCAACAAAAAGGCCACACTACCTCCTTCGCGGATTTACACTGCCGCCCTGAACCCACCCAACATCATGACCTTCGATGTTCTCGCCGCTCAACAAACTCCCGAAGGAATGTACTCAACCATCCTCAAGTTCACATCTTCAGGACCCGTCATCCGCTTCAAATGCAACAAAGGACACCCGCCTTGCACAGCCACGTGCAATCCCACTCCAACCCTTCCTGTCTCTTGCCGCAGCCAAAACAACCCCCACCAACACCTTTCGTATGACATGGTGCCGACCATTTTCACTGTCATTCAACCGAACACCGCCCTCAGCTACGGACCTGACTCCATCCACGGAGTGCCCGTGCCTGCTTCGATCGCTATCTCCACTGCGGTGAGCGTCGCCTTTTCATTTTGCGTCATTACTTTCATCACAACTTACTCGCTTGATGGTACGGTAAGGGAGTCAAGTTTTCGCCCAATTCTTGAAGCCACAGACTCTGTAGCCCGTTGTAGCCCGGTCAAGTTACATCATGCAGTTGACAACGCATACACAGCGTTAGCTCGGCCACTAATGTGCAGAACGCTATATTAATTTCAATTAGGCTCTTTCACGTGATCTTGACTATAAATACGGCCCTTCAAAGGCAATTCATACGCTTTCACCCTTCCAGATTACCCGGAAACACTTCATTATAGAGTTGTGACATCTGGAGTACCCGCTCTGCCGTAACATCTATCACCCCTCTCTTCATCTTTACTTACGTTCACGTACTTCCTCCATCCTCCCCATCCTTTTGCTAGCAACTGTTCCATCATTTCTCCACTCTGATTCAAAGCCTTACTCCGCCCGTACGCCACATCACAACATACCTCACGCAATATCTTTCTGCTACCCTGCAACCATGCGCTTACCCCTTCTTCTCTCGCCTCGACAGGCGCTAGAGGAAATAATTTGTTGCGACGGCCCAGAGTACGTCAAACTGGACGACTTCGACCAGAAAATGCGCTCTGGATGGCTTCTGAACCAGAAGTACGTCGTCGTCATCGAAAAGAAGCGATTCGGAATCCATAACCGGATCGGTTACAGTGTCGCAGCCATCGGCCACGACGACGACATCGTCGACCGCCTCCTGACCCCGAACGCCACCACCACAACTGCCGGCGGAACAACCGCCATCACCGAGTCCGGATCCCCCGCTGCATCTTCGCCCTCGCCCGCGCGCGCCGCAGACCAACAATCCTCGTCTTCTTCACCCCCCACCAACGCTTCCGTATCTAACAAGAAAACCTCTCCCAAATCCAACAAGTCCGGCAAAAAAAACAAGCGCCGTGTTGCGAAGCCCGTAATCGACGTTTCGTCGATCCGCGACGATGACGACGACGACAGCGATGACGCTGAAATCGAGAGCAGCGACAACGATAGCCGGGACGGCGGAGACAACGACGATGACGACGAATATCAACCGATTGATAGTGACAACGACGACGACGACAACGACGATGACGACGACAACGAAAGCGACAACTCCAAAGACTCGGGATGCGTTTCCGAGGATGAAGATTCGGAATAAGCCATACTATCTTTTTCGAGTATGGCCTTCTGCCGAGTTTTCTTCCATTCGTTCGTGTACGTATCAATTATTTAGAGTTCGTGCATGCATTGTTGCCTTGTCGTCCTCTCGCACATTTCCATTTCAGCTCCCTCGGTATTTCTTGCTTTTTTTTTCGCTACTATCGCAAGGATGTGACTCGGCTTCGGTTCTTTTGTCTACCTCCCGTAGTTCATTAGTCCAGCATTCGTTGTTGTGTTAAACAACATCCTGTATGGGGTTTGGCTTTCTCTTTTGCTTCATGTCGTGAGTTCTTGCCTTGTCGTCCTCTCGCACGTTACCTTCTGCTGCTCTTTCACTTATTTTTTCGTTTTTACCCTATCGCAAGCATGTGGCTGACGCATTGACGGCTTTACATCTTTTGTCTAACTCCCGTTTTACCATCACATAGCATGGTTTTTGGAGTCTTCAGTTTTAGTTACGTTGTTGTGCAACAATAACAAATTCTCAATGGGCCTTTGCTTTCTCGTTTAGTTCATGTCATGATTCCTTGCCTTGTGGTGTTCTCGAACATTTCTCCCTTGCGTCTCACTCGAGAATTTTTGCTTTTTTTGCTCTACTATCACGGTCATGTGGCTAAC
>JAMASZ010000146.1 GCA_023301585.1 Alphaproteobacteria bacterium
ATGTATTTACAAGTCTAAAAATATGAATTTGGTAAAAGCACCTAAAGACATGTTTTTTTCTCGTGGTGTTGATAATTATAGTTAAATGTTTTTGATAGGAAAATGTAAAAATGGACATTCACACACTTTATGCTTTTATTGGTTTTATGCTAGCGGCTTATGCTGTTATTGGAAATGATTCAGTTCAAACATTAGGAACATTCATTGCGTCTAATACGCGAGTTTTTAAGTGGTACTGGCTTTGGTTAGCAGCAAGTATTGTGCTTGCTTTCACACTTATATTTGGTTGGTATACTAATGATGGCGACATTTCCTACGGTCGTCTTGATAAGATTCCGCCAGTTCAAATCGAGTGGTATCATGCCGCAGCCCCTGGAGTACTGGTGTTGCTAACACGAATAGGTATTCCTGTTTCTACAACATTCTTGGTCTTGTCGGTTTTTGCCTCAACGGTTGTGTTGGAGAAGATGCTGATGAAATCTGTTGTTGGGTATGGCTTATCTGCGATGGTTGCTTACGTTTTGTGGATTGTGTTGTCAAAATTCATTAATGAAAAATTCAATACCGTTAAAAAAGGCACGCGAAAATACTGGAGAACCGCACAATGGCTCTCTACAGGGTTCCTGTGGTTCTCATGGCTTTCACATGATATGGCGAATATTGCGGTGTTCCTACCGCGCGAGTTGCCATTTAATATGCTTATTGGGGCGATTGCTGTCCTTGTTACATGGCTTGGGGTTATCTTTTACACCAATGGGGGTAAAATTCAGAAAGTCGTTTTGGAAAAAACTGGGTCACGCTTTATGCGCTCAGCGACAATTATTGACCTGATTTATGCTTGTATTCTGTGGTATTTCAAAGAGCTAAATAGTATTCCAATGTCGACTACATGGGTCTTTGTTGGTCTATTAACTGGTCGTGAACTTGCTATCGCAACAGCGCACCGTGCTGATTATAAATTTGGCTATGTCTTCCCACTTGTCGGTAAAGACTTTGGTAAAATGATGATCGGTTTATTGGTCTCTGTCGCTATGGTTCTAACTATTCATTACCTGATAAACCCAACTCAATAAACCTTGTAGATTCAAGGTTTTGGGTGCAGTCATTAGTAGCGCCTGGCTTTGAGCTTTTGGTCCATGGATAACAATAGTATCCTTCATGGGGGTGACCTAACCGTCCTATAGGCAAGCACGGAACTACCTTCTTTACTAAGGCGCGCTTATTGTCAGTATACAGCAGGTGTTGGTGTAACGTATACACTAGCTGATTTAGCTATAGCATTGATTAAGACTATTGCTAGTGAATCTGATGGAGAGCACAGTCTCAAAGGCTACAGGTCGTCAATAAGAGGGTTTTACTAACTTGGACGTCGCAGCTCTTGATGCTAATGGAGCCAAATAGTCTTACAGCTTAACCAATTGACCTTTATCTTCATCCCATAATTTCAGGTTCGCACATTTCAGGCTTTTTAAGAATGTTATCTGATTAATGTCCTTTAACTCAGGGCGTTCATCAATACACTTTTGTAACTTGTAGTTAGGGATTTGTGAACATAAGTGATGAATATGATGTATTCCAATATTACCTGAGAACCACTGAACAATCTTAGGGAGCTTGTAATAAGAGCTTCCCATCAAGGCCGCTTCTTGCATATTCCACTTTTCGTCAGTTTCCCAATAAGTTTCTTCGAACTGATGTTGAATAAAAAATGCCCAACCATAAAACCATGAGGTGATTATTAAAACAGGAATAGCTATAAGTAAAACAGTCGATAGCCCAGCAAATGATATTAATAAGGCGTAAAATGCTACGATATAAGCATCAGTGTACAAGATGCTCTTCCATGTAGATTTAAACGATAGGGTTTTGTAATTCTCTCTAAAATATCCTGGCTGTTTATAAGGCACACGTTGCATCAAGATGATGTAAAGCGGTGTAGCGACTAGTAATAATAAGAATGGATTTCTATATAGTCTGTAAAAGAATTGAGACTTAGCTGGCAGGGCTTTGTATTCTTTAACAGTTAAAGTGTCGATACCGCCAATACCACAGCGCTCTAAATTACCCGATGTCGCGTGATGAAGGTTATGTGAACGTCTCCAAAAATCATAAGGCATTAAAGTCAGCGCGCTTAATGAACGCCCAACCCAATCATTTACTTTTTTACTGTTAAAGAAAGATCTATGCCCACAATCATGTTGAAAGATAAAAATACGTGCGAGCAAGCCTGCTGTAGGAAAGGCTAATAAAAGTGTCACCCAATAGCTATATTGTAAGCTAAACAGCATAACCGCTATTGATGCTATAAATAAACCAAGTGTTGTTGCAACTTGAAATATACTACGCCAAGCCACAGCACCCTTGTATTCATTACAATGGGCTGAAATCTCTTTAATGTTATATGGGTGGGAATTGCTAGTGGATGTCATAAAATTGCTTTGTGTAGTTGAACCAAAAACTCTGTAATATTTAAGAACATATATAATAATAGTGACTCTATGTGTAAATTCAATCAAACTAGCTTACTTACTAACATAAGGATTAATGCAACATGCCTATTAGAGCGAATTTTAGCCAGACTAATGCATTTAGACAGACTTTACGTGTGATGGGCGATATATCTGATGCGCACAAATCTGATTTAACTAAAGCGTTAAACCTTAGAATTGAATCAATCATGCATTTTAATAAATTTTCTACAGAGGAAGAATCTATTCAACATATTTATGATAATGATAAAAACATGAGCGAAGCTTTAAAACGACGTAAGTCGCGTACAACCTTATATTTAGCGTAATTTTATGAGCAATTTTCTAGCAAGCTTTGATGAAGATTTGAACGTCGTTGTGATAGGGGCAACAGGTGGAATTGGCTTCGCACTAATTGAACACTTGTTTGCGAACTCTAAAGTCAAATCTGTCTATGCATTGTCGCGAAGAGAATTACCGATAGGTAACTCGATGGTTCAACACGTTTCTGTAGATTTAGAAGATGAAACCTCAATAGAGGCTGCCGCTAATAAAGTATCTGCAAGGCAACCAATCGATATTGTTATTGTAGCCACTGGGTTATTGCACACGGAATCAGGCATTAGTCCTGAAAAAAGCTTGAGAGAGCTAGATATTGACCAATCTCTAAAGGTGCTATCAATAAATACTGTCGGACCAGCACTTGTTATGAAGCATTTTCTTCCAAAAATGACGCGGGAGCGTAAATCCGTGTTTTCCGCTATATCGGCTAGGGTAGGGAGCATTTCAGATAATGAGCTTGGTGGTTGGTATTCCTACCGCGCTTCAAAAGCCGCACTTAATATGATGTTGAAGACCGCATCTATCGAAATGGCTAGAACACGTAAGCAAATGACCGTTATTGGCTTACACCCAGGAACTGTAGATACGTCACTATCAGAACCGTTCAGTGCAAATGTCGCCGAAGGCAAGCTTTTCACCCCTGAATATTCTGCTGAATGCTTATTAAAGGTTATAAATGACGTAACGCCCGCCAAAACAGGGCAGATTTTCGCATGGGACGGCAAAAAAATTGAATATTAAGATGAAATATATAGCTTTTCTGGCTTTATTATTAAGTGCATGTGCTGCTAAGGCTCAAAATGCTGTCATGTCAGTTGATTATGAGCAACCTTGTGCAAGAGCTGACGATAATGCTCAAAGAATACATTTACAGAATTCGGGTATTGCTAAACAAGTGGCGCAACACCTAAACGAAGAATTCAAAACGCCTCAAACAATAAGTCTAAAATTTACCTGTGATGCAGAAGACGAGGGACCATATTACGATCCGCAAACAACCGAAGTTGTTGTACCTTATGCGTTTAGAGCCTATGTCATTGATGAGTTACAGGCTGACAAGTATAGCGATAATGAAGAAGATCTTAACATGGTTGCCGACGACATTGTATTGCATACGCTTTACCATGAAATTGGACATGCTTTGGTAGATGTGTTGGATTTGCCAATAACCGGCAAGGAAGAAGACGCCGTTGATGAGCTATCAACCCTCATATTGTTAGAGTCATACGACAATGGCGATGAAGTCACCATAAGTGCTGGTGATTTCTTTGATATAGAATCTCTTCAGATGGATGAAGTGAGTGCTGACGATTTATTTGGCGAACATTCCTTAGATGAGCAACGGTTTTTTAACATTCTCTGCTTAGTCTATGGCGAAAACCCGCAAGGGCGTCTCGAGCTCTTTGAGGGCATGGATGTTTCTAATGATCGAGCTGAACTATGCATCGATACCTTCGAAAAGCGTGCTAACGCGTGGGGTAATATCTTAAAGCCTTATAAGCAGTAATTTATGAGAGGGAAAATGGTGGGCGGTACGGGACTTGAACCTGTGACCCCTTGCGTGTCGAGCAAGTGCTCTACCACTGAGCTAACCGCCCACATAGCGGTATCCATACAAAATAGAAATCGGCGCGCTATTTCAAGTGTTTTTTGCTAATTTATCAGCTTTTATATCATAAAAGCCAGATTATCCTTTTTTTGCGTGGTGCTTTTAAGTATGGTTTGTCTGACTTTAAGGAA
>JAMASZ010000147.1 GCA_023301585.1 Alphaproteobacteria bacterium
GCACGCGTATTTGTTAGCTGGAATAAAGTATCACCTGCTTTAACAGTCTGCCCCTCTTTAACCAGAATCTCTCTGACAATACCGTTCTCCAAATGTTGAATAGTACGTATTTTACCTGATGTAATAATACGCCCTGTCCCGCGCACTTGCTGGTCAATCTGTGTTGAAGACGCCCATAAAAAGAACGTACATAGACACGCCACAACCATGAATAATAAAATTTGATATGTTTCAAAACGACGATTCATAATTACTGCCCCGACAATTTTTTAAGGATTGCATCACGCGGTCCGTCAG
Source organism: Alphaproteobacteria bacterium (assembly GCA_023301585.1). GTDB lineage: Bacteria > Pseudomonadota > Alphaproteobacteria > Micavibrionales > Micavibrionaceae. The sequence continues at coordinate 298 of JAMASZ010000147.1, forward strand.
CAACAATCTTACCGCGATCAACTAAAACTAGTCTATCGACTAATGATAATAATGAGCTACGATGCGTAATCATAATGAACGTTTTATCCTTGATAAACTCTTGAATAGACGCCTTTACACGCGCTTCTAATGCGTTATCCATTCCTGTTGTTGGTTCATCAAACACAAGAACTTGCGGATCCCTAATCATTGCACGCGCCAAGGATATTGCTTGTCGCTGACCACCAGAAAGTTTTTTACCACTTTCACCGACTTCCATATCTAGACCTTCACCGGTTTGTTTCATCACCAGGTCTAGACCAGAAGCATCAATTACTTTTTGTAGTTGTGCTTCGCTCACATTTTCATCTTCACCCATCAAGATATTCTCACGGATTGTTCCACTAAAGAAAAATGGATCTTGTGGCACATAGCCAATGGAACGGTGAAGTTCTGATTCGGGAACGGAGCTGTAAACAAAACTATCAATAAAAATATTACCTTCGCTCGGCGTGATGAAACCAGCAATTACTTTACTAAGTGTTGTCTTACCCGCACCCGTTTGACCAATAATACCAATATGGTCACCAGCGGTAATTTTCATGTTGTTCTTATACAATGCTGGGCGCGCCTGCCCTGGGTATTGGTAACTTAAATCTTCAATTTGGATATCCCCTTTAAATGGGCTCTTTGGACCTTTTTGACGGTCTTTGATATCTTCATGTGGTAGTTGATAAATCTTATCAATTGTCTCTAACACATCATGTGATTTTTTAAGCTTCGCAACTATACCTGAAAACGCCGCAACAGGGGCAATCGCGCGACTGTAAATAATTGTACAAGCTATCAATCCCCCAGTCGTCAAGTCACCAGACTGAATGGCATATACACCCAAAAAGATAATACAAACATAAGCGATTTGAGTTACTAAAGATGAAACATTAGCAATCGTTGAAGTTATCATATTATTTTTAAATGAAGCATCAGATGAGTTTTCAGCAGCCAATTTCCACTTCAGTAATTTGTAACCTGCAGCATTTAAAACTTTAATCGTATAGACACCGCCCAAAAGTTCTAACAACACCTTTGATTTGCTTTGCATAGATGTGAAGTGCTGACCGGCTGTTTTATTCAACGGTAATTGGGCAACCAAGTTAATGATGAATAAAATAACAGCGGCAACAATTGGAACAATCGCCAATGACGGCGCAATAATGTAGATAATTAACGTGAAGAGTAAAAAGAATGGAATATCAACCAAGGTAGGAACTAAGCGTGACGCATAAAAATCTCTAATACCTTGAAGTTCCCGGAAAATATTGGACTTCTCACCGACAGATAACCCAATATCAACTTCCTTGATATGCATCATACGTTCCATCAAATCATAATCATGCTTTACCGATGTCTTCATCGCTATGCGTTCCAAGATATAGGAGCGCATAGATTTAAAAAAGAAATCAAAAATTAGCGCAGCAATAACCCCAATGGTTAAAACAATCAAAGTATCTTCCGCAAAGTTTATAACCACACGGTCATAAACATTCATCGTGAATAGCGGAACTGCGAGCGCTAGGATATTGATAAAGACCGAACAAAGTATAATCTCGGAATACTTACCCCAATTAGAGGTAATAGGCTCCCAGAACCAATCAACACTATGCCCGCTTTTCATATGCGTAATATCAAGGTCACCTTGTTCTTCACGAGGTGTCAAAACAAGGACGCGACCCTCATAATCTTCTGACATATCTTTAAGCGTAATACTTTCATCAGCACGACCAGGAAAGACAAAACGACCCTTTTCTGTCGTCCCAGGGAAAAAGATACAAGGTCCTTTTTTCATCAGAACAATTGAAGGCGCTGTAAGTTTATCAAGCTTAGAGAATGGAATTTTTAGCGTTTTTGATTTGAAATCAATTTTTTTACAAATCAAATCAATATCATCACGCTGCAATACTTTATCGGCCTTTGGGATATTATTAATCAAACCTTCCAAATCAATTTGGACGTCATAAAAAGACAAAATTGCTTTTAAGCATTCTGCGTATATATCTTTCTGAGGCTCTGTTTGATTATTCATATTAACTTACTGTTATCAATGCATATTTACATTAATACTATACAGCATTTTCAGCCGTTTTGAAACGCTCTAAAGAATTAGTTTTTATACAGATTGGATAGTAAGTGATACTCCATTACCCCAATCAACTGAACGCTCGCCTGCAACTGAATCATCAATTGTTGCGGTTCCACTTTGGTTTAAGAAAGTAAAGTCAGTTAAGGCAATTGTAGCTGTATCAACAAATATTGTTAACGCATCTCCACCACCAGTAATCGCACTGATTTCATCATCACCAATATCGAACATATCCCCACCAGTTAAATCTGTTCCTGTGAAATCAAGTTCTTCAATATCTGTAAACAGACCGGACAACTCAGCGCCATCAATACCATTATCGGTTAAAGTATTAGTACCCATGAAATCAATATGGTCAGTTCCACCAGAACCATCAACCGATGATAACGCTGCAACAGAGTCTGTATTAATACTAATTGTATCGTTACCCGTGCTCATGATGATGTTTTCAAATCCAGTGAATGTATCTGTATCACCAGCTGCTTTTGTAACACTACCTGATGTTAAGGAAAGCTCACCACCTGTGAATCCTGAAGCACCATTAGAGTAGTCCAGCGTATCTGTTCCTGCTTCACCATTAAAGGTATCGTTGCCATCATTACTTCCATTACCTGCATTTACTGTATCATTACCGCCACCTGCGTTAATAACATTGGCAACACTACTACCTGTTAAGTCATCCGCAAAGCCAGAGCCTGTAAGGTTTTCAACATTAGTGATTGTATCAGTACCTGCACCACCAGTTGCGTCAGAAGCTAAGTTAACAGTTACACCTGATCCAGATGATGCATAAGTCACAGTATCAGTACCGTTTCCACCATCAATCGTATCATTACCTGCGCCACCATCAATTATGTCGTTACCATCGCCACCAATAAGTGTGTTCGCTGCTGCACTACCAGTAATTGTATCATTACCCGCACCACCAGTTGCGTTTTCGATACTTACAAAGTTATCACTACCAGAACCACTTGCTGTTTGTGATGCTAAGTTAATCACAACATCGCCAGAACCTAAGTAGCTCACTGTATCACTGCCTGATACACCACCATTAATTGTGTTATCAGCAGAACTTGCAACAAATGTATCATCGTCTGATGTACCAGTAATATTTTCTATACTTACTAATAAATCAGTTCCATCGCCTGATGTATTACCAGTACGTAGATTTGCGTTAATTGCTGAACCAGATGTTGAGTAATCAACGAAGTCATCATTACCAAATCCACCATCAATAATATTATCGCCAGCGCTACCAACAAATGTATCATTGTGAATAGAGCCTGTAATACGTGTGAAGTTTGCTAACGTATCGTTACCTGCGCCGCCGCTTGCGTTACCAGTAAGAAGGTTTACATTCACAGCAGAAGTCGCTGTAGAATAACTCACTGTGTTTGTACCGCCACCACCGTCAAGGTCGTTGTCTAAGCTATCGCCTTCAATAGTATCATTACCAGCACCACCTAAAACATTTTCAATGTTATTTAAAGTGTCCATTCCTTGACCTGTCGCAGAACCGCTATCCAAATTAACGTTTAACGCGCCACCAGCAGATGAGTAATCAATTAAGTCATCGTTACCTGCGCCACCATCAATATCATTATTACCGTTATCACCAATAAATGTATCGTTATTTGCAGAGCCAATAATATTTTCAAAGCCTGTTAACTCATCATTACCGTCACCAGTTGCTGTACCTGCACTCAGGTCAACCACTACTGGACCAGCAGCACTTGCGTAGTTCACGGTATCACCCGCAGGCGTGTTTCCGCCACCATCAAGGTCATTGTCACTTGCGTTACTTGCGATTGTATCGTCACCAGATGTACCAATCACATGCTCAATACCAGATAAAGTATCAGTTCCATCACCAGATGCATTACCAGTACCAAGGTCAACGTTTACTGCTGAAGCAAATGTAGAGTAATCAACTAAATCTTCACTACCACTACCACCAGTGAACGTGTCGTTACCTGCGCTTGTGATAAAGGTGTTATCGCCAGATACACCGATTAATGTATCGTTACCTGCACCACCATCAAGTGTATTGTTTTCTGTATTACCGGTAATTGTATCATTACCTGTTCCACCAATAACATTTTCAATACCGGTCAAGCTATCTGTACCTTCACCAGTACCAACGGTTGAGGTTAAGTTAATGTTTAGGTCGCCAGTTGATGTTGAGTAATCCGCTGTATCAATACCAGTTCCACCAGTAAGCGTATCATCACCTGCACCACCAGTAAGCGTATCGTCACCAGTTCCACCATCAAGTGTGTCATTACCAGCATTACCAGATAATGTATCATTACCCTGATTACCAATAAGTACGTTGTCTAAATTATTACCAGTTAAGCTATCATCTTGTGTTGACCCTGTAACATTTTCAATACCCGTTAATGTATCTGTCTTGGTTAGACCGCCTGTGATATTAACAAAACTATTCCCTGTGTTCTGAAGAACAACAGAAACATTCACAACTGAACTTGCTAAGGTTGAATAATCTGCAGTGTCATTACCAACACCACCATCATAAGTGTCAGCACCATCACTACCAGAGAATGTATCATCGCCATCACCGCCAATGACTGTGTCATCGCCAGCAGTTCCAGTGAAGAAGTCATTACCGTCTGATAAAATGTAATTTTCAAAATTTGTTAGGTTACCGCCACCGCCACCTGATGTGCCATATGTCGTTAAAGGTCCTGATAAATCAAGCACAACAAATTGCCCTACGAGCGATGCAAATGACAAAGTATCAATATCTGCACCACCATCTAACAAGTCAGTTCCGTTACTAACTAATATTAAATCATCTCCGGCCTCGCCGTAAACCTCATCATTACTGTCACCACCATCAAGCGTGTCATTACCTGCACCACCATAAAGGAAGTCAGCACCACCATTACCATTAAGAATATCGTTATCTGCACGACCATAAATTGTGTCTTGTGTAGCCGCACCATCAATGGTGTCATTACCATTACCACCATCAAGTACATTCTGACCACCATTACCGCCGTGAATGTAATCATCTCCATCTTCACCAAATAAACGATTCCATTCTACATTGGCTCCACCGCGTATATCATCATTACCATCTGTACCAATAACACCACGAATTGAGCGAACCGTATCATTTTCAACAATGCCATTTAATGTCACTGTTGCATCAGAATTACTGTTTAAAGTAACCGCAATAGAAGACACAGTTCCATTTAAGGAAGAATAATCAATTTGATTATACTCTGAGCCAGCAGCACCACCATAATAGGTATCGCCACCAAGGCTTGCTGTGAAGTAATCATTACCGTCAAAACCGCTTATAACGTTAGCTGAACTATTACCTGTAATATTATCACCAGCATTATTAGACCCATCAATATTCTCAATGTTTCTAATCGTATCTGTTCCTTTACCAGCAATAGTTACTGTCGTATCTCCAACATCTTGTAGAACAACTGTAATACCAGCGGTGTTCCAATAGTAACGCGCCGTATCAGTTCCATCACCACCATCTAATGTCGACCCATGGTCCCAGTTTTGTAATACATCATTACCATCTTCACCATACCCAAATGAACCAACAGCATTTCCTTGCCACCCCATATATATATTATCATTACCTGTACCACCATATGCACTACCGCCTGTAGCATTCATGTCAATACGATCATTACCAGCTCCACCTTCAATATAAGTCAGAAGAGTTTGGTCTGTTCTAATGTAATCATTAAAATCAGAGCCAATAATCTCTTCAACTAATCTAGCTTGGTCGCCTTCAATGGCAGCCCCTACAACAATATTAAAGAAGTTTGTAGCTCCAGCTACAGCATTTACTTCAATACGCGTAGCAGAACCTGAATAGTCAACTCTGTCCACACCATCACCACCAACTACTTCATCATCACCGCCGGCTAAGAAGAAAGTATCATTACCATCATCACCAAAGAAGTAGTTATCACGTGCGTCACCAGTGAATAAGTCATCACCTGTTGACCCTGTGATAACCTCAATATTTCTAATGGTATCATCATCACCACCAACAACTGTTATAGTTGAATCATTAGAACCATCCAAAACAACTTCAATATGGTCAATCCCTGTTAGTCCAGAATAGTCAACTTCATCGTAATCAAATTCTTGGTCTGTCGTACCTCCATCAATAATATCGTTACCAGCGCTTGCAATAATAACATCGCGGAAACCATCACCAGCATTAATGGTATCATTACCATCACCACCATCAATAATATCATCACCATCATCACCATTTAAGGTGTCATTACCAGTACCACCCAAGATAGTGTCGTCACCAACACCACCATCAATAATATCGTTATCTGCTCCACCGTCAATTACATCATCACCTGCTAAGCCACGTAAGTGGTTTACGCCAGCGCTACCTGTAATAATATCGTTGTTAAAGGACCCATCAAGATTTTCGATTGATGTTGCTGTATCAATAAATGGCGTGCCATTCACAACAATATCGAACCAACCCAATGTTAGATCACTCATATCAACCGTAATTGAATCTGTTGAGTAAGAATAAGACAGAAGGTCAGTTCCTGAACCTCCATCAAAGCTATCGTTACCATCGTCACCACTAAAGGTATCGTTACCGCCAAGACCTACGAATGAGTTTTGTCCTGTATCACCAATAATTGTATCATCACCAGTTGTACCAATGATGTTTTCAATGTTTCTTAATTGGTCATCATCGCCACCAGTTACTGTAACTGTTGAATAAGTAGCGCCGTTTAAGTTTACGTTAATTTGTGTCACACCTGCTTCAGCAGAGTAATCAACCGTATCAACATCATCACCACCATCTAAGAAGTCAGCACCGCCGCCACCAACTAAGATGTCATCGCCATCAAAGCCGTCAATTGTATTAATTCCTGCATCACCAGTGATTGTATCTGTTCCAATAGAACCAATAACATTCTCAATGTTAATAATTGTATCGTCTAATACGCCGTTAACTGTCGCACGTGAACCAATTGCACCATTAAGTGTAAGAACAACAGATGCTAAACCTAAGTTTGTTGAATAGTCTACTGTGTCACCAACTGCTGTGTTTGTACCACCATCAAGGTAGTCACCAGTACCGCCGCCACCAGATAAAATATCATCACCAATACCACCTTCTAAACGGTTATCTTCGCCATCACCTCTGATGATATCATCACCATCAGTACCAATTACGTTTTCAACATTACGAACAACGTCATTCGTTGCACCATCAAGAATAACAGCTGCATCGCCTGCACCATTTAAAGTTACATCAATGTAATTAATGCCAGCTTGCGTTGAGTAATCCAGCGTATCAATATCTGCACCACCATCGTAGGTGTTCTGACCTGCAGAACCTGTAAATGTGTCCTCGCCTGCGCCACCTTCAAGTAAGTCAGCACCTGCACCACCGTTTAAGGTATCATCACCTAAGCCACCTTGAATTTCATTGTCTAAAGTATCACCTGTGATAACGTCATCACCAGCAGAGCCAATAACATTTTCAATGTTAGAAAGTGTCTGCGCTGTACCACCATTAACCGTTACTGTTGCATCAACCGCACCAGCTAAGGTTAAATTAATAAAGCTTGTAGCAGCAAATGTTGAGAAGTCAATTGTATCTGTTCCAATACCACCATCTGAATCATCTGCACCTGTTGTCGCGTTAAAGGTATCATCACCCGCAAGACCAAAGACCACATCCACAGCACCAGAGCCTGTAATATCATCTTCCTGGTTCGTTGTGTAATATGTTTCAAAGTTAGTGAAGTCATTAGTATCCGCTAGGTAAGTTGCTGTCTCTGTTGCTAAGTTTAAGACAACACCTACACCTGCTAAATCATCAAAGCGTAACTCATCGCTACCAGTTCCACCATCAAGGTCATCACTACCAACACCGCCACGAATAACATCATTACCCGCACCACCGATTAAAGTGTTATCTTCGCCATCACCGTCAATGACATCATTTCCTGCTGTACCTGTAACATTTTCAATATTTACAATTGTTTGCGTGATGCCTAACCCAGCAACGCTAACTGTCGCGTCCGTACCACCATTTAAAATAACATTAATTGATGTCGCGCCTGCAAGACCTGCATAATCAATTGTATCGCTACCATCATTACCATCCGTGACATCAGCACCACCACTTGCACGGATTAAGTCATCACCTGTACCAGCATCGATTGTGTTTACGTTTGTATCACCTGTAATATCATCACCCAATGTTGAACCGGTAATGTTTTCAATGCTCGTAAGCGTGTCAACACCACCGTCACCATCGACAGAAGTCTGATTTGTAGCAAGATTTAAGTCAACCGTAACGCCAGCTGCCGCATCTGTATAATCAACCGTATCAGTACCTGCGCCACCATCAAGCGTATCGTTACCGCCAGCACCATATAAGGTATCATTGCCTAAACCACCAGATAACACGTTGATTACGCCATCACCTGAAATAACATCATCGAAATCAGAACCAGTAACATTCTCAATAGAATCTGTTGTATCACTTGAACCATCACCGTCATTACCAACAGTGTTTGTTCCTAAATCAGCATTAATGCCGCCTGCTGCGCTTGAATAATCGGCTGTATCATTACCCGCACCACCGATTAATTCATCAGCACCACCACGTCCAACAAGTGTATCGTCACCGCCAGCGCCGTCTAGAATATTCGCATTTGCATCACCTGTAATCGAGTCATTATTGCCAGACCCTGTAATGTTTTCAATGCTTGTAAGTGTATCAACACCAGTGTCACCATCATCAGATACTTGATTTGTTCCAAGACCTAAATCAACCGTAATGCCTGTAGCTGCGTCAGTATATTCAGCTGTATCGGAACCTGCGCCACCATCAAGAGTATCATCACCACCACGACCACGTAATATATCGTCACCTGCTAAACCTGATAAAACATTATCTTCAACATCACCACGCAAGTTATCCGCATTAGCAGAACCTGTTAAGTTTTCCACTTCAATTAATGTGTCTGTTCCGCCATCACCATCAGCACTTGTTGTTCCAGCTTGTAAATCAGAAGTAACGCTACCCACAGCCAAGTTATAACTTACCGTATCAACACCATCACCACCTGTTAATCTATCATCACCAGCACGACCGCGTAATACATCATCGCCTTCGCCACCATCAATATCATTATTTTCATTGTCGCCTGTAACATCATCAGCAAAGTCAGACCCTACGAAGTTTTCAATATTCGAAATACTATCTGTATCGCCTTCACCATCATCACTAACAGTTCCACCAAACATGTTGGCTGTCACGCCACCAGTAGCAGCGCTATAATCAACAGTATCCGTACCTGTACCACCGTCTAATGTATCATCACCAGCACCACCAACTAATCTATCATCACCAATACCTGCTGCAATATCATTGTCGCTCGCATTACCTGTCAGGTCATCGTTATTATCAGAACCTACAACATTTTCGATGTTGCTCAATGCATCGCTTGAACCGTCACCATCATTTGCTGCTGTTCCAGCACCAAGATCAACAGTTACATCACCCGCAGCTTGAGAATAATCAACTTCATCAATGCCATCGCCACCATCAAGTGTATCACTACCACCAGCGCCTCTTAATGAGTCATCTCCATCGCCACCATCGATAACGTTAGATATATTATCACCGCGTAAAACATCATTACCATCAGAACCAGTAATGTTCTCAATATTTGTAACAGTATCCGCAGAACCATCACCATCACTAACAACATTACCCGTTGATAGATCGACGATTACATTTCCACCTGCGCGACTGTAATCAACCGTATCATTGCCTGCACCACCGTCTAAATCATCAGCACCGCCAAGACCAGCAAGCGTATCGTTACCAGTCCCACCATCAATATCATTGTCAGTATTATCACCTGTTAAGGTATCGTTATTTGCAGAACCGATTAAGTTCTCAACTTGTGTAATTGTATCAACACCGCCATCACCATCATCAGATGCTTGATTTGTACCAAGACTTAAATCAACGGTAACATCGCCCGCTGCTAATGAATAATCAACAACATCAACACCTGATCCACCAGTGATAATATCATCGCCAGCACCACTTAAAATTGTATCGTCCCCTGCACCGCCTTCAAGTGTGTCATCACCTAAGCCACCATCAAGTGTATCCGCACCACCAAGACCTCTTAAGATATTAACCTGGTCATCACCAGTAATCGTATCCGCAGATGCAGAACCAGTAACATTTTCAATGTCGATTAAAATATCGTTTGAGCCATCACCATCAATCGCTGCAACACCAGCATCTAAGTTAACGTTAATACCACCAACAGCCGCAGAATAATCTGCGGTATCGTTATCCGCGCCACCATCAAGCGTATCCATACCACCGCGGCCAGATAAAATATCATTACCTGCACCACCGCGAAGAATATTGTCATTCGCATCACCAATAAGAATATCATCCCCATCAGACGCAACAACGTTTTCAACATTTACAACTTGTTGTGTAAAGCCAGTACCTAAATTAACGGTAATTGAAGACGCGCCATTCAATGTTAAACTAACAGATGTCACACCTGCTAATAATGAGTAATCAATCGTGTCAGAACCTGTACCACCATCAATTTGGTCAGCACCGTCAGTTCCGTGAATTTCATCGTTACCAGCACCTGCATCAATTATGTTTGTTGCATTATCACCAGTAAGTTCATCGTCAAATGCTGACCCTGTGATATTTTCAATATTTGCTAAAGTATCTGCACCACCATCACCATCGGTTGTCGTCACACCATTGATTAAGTCAACAGTTACGCCAGCAGCTGCATTTGTGTAATCAACTTCATCAATACCGTCACCACCATCAATGGCATCGTTACCACCTGCACCGTAAAGACGGTCATCACCATCTTCACCACGTAAATTATTTGAATTACCGTCACCTGAAATAACATCGTTATTATCAGAACCAATAACGTTCTCGATAGAATTTAGAGTATCGTTACCATCACCAGTCGCTGAGAATGAAGCAAGATTAACAGCAACACCCGCAACAGAATTTAAGAAAGATGCTGTATCAATACCAGAGCCACCCGTAAGTGTGTCATGACCTGCGCCACCATCCATAAGATCGTCGCCGTCACCACCAAGGATAATGTTATCACCTGCATTACCTGTTAAATCATCATCAAAATCTGACCCTGTCAGGTTTTCAATCGTCGCAATTGTATCTGTATCGCCTGTACCATCTGTAGCTGTACCCGCATCTAAGTCAACAGTTACGCCAGCAACATCATTTGCGTAAGTAAGTTCATCTGTACCTGTACCACCTACATAGGAATCATCACCAGCACCTGCTTTGATAATATCGGAACCAGCACCACCATCAACAGTATCGTCGCCTGCACCGCCATCTAGCGTATCATTACCAATATTACCTAAGATAACATTATCACCAGCATCACCAGTGATTGTATCGTCTAATGTTGAACCTGTAATATTTTCAATATCAATTAAGGTGTCATTTGTTCCAAAACCATCAACAGATGTAGCACCAATTGCTAGGTTGGCATTAATGCCACCAACAGCTGAAGAGTAATCAGCCGTATCAACGCCATCACCACCATCTAAGGTATCAACACCACCGCGACCAGATAACGTATCGTTACCATCGCCACCTTCTAAAGTATTCGCATTGGCATCACCAGTAATCGTATCATCACCATCTGTACCAATCACATTTTCAATATTTGAAATTGTTTGGTCTGTACCGCCAGTAACAGTTACGTTTACTGGAGCCGGTCCACCCAAGGTTACATCAATTGCCGTTGCACCTGCTAGATCAGAATAATCAATCGTATCGCTATCATCGCCACCATCAATAACATCTGCGCCACCACTTGCGCGAATAATATCATCGCCTGCGCCACCATCAATTTCGTTTACATTACCGTCACCAGTAATGTCATCTGCAAAGGTAGATCCAGTAACGTTTTCAATGCTCGTTAATGTGTCAACACCGCTATCGCCATCGACTGATGTTGTGCCTGCGCCTAAGTCTACTGTTACACCGTTTAATGTCGCTAATGTGTAATCAACTTCATCTGTTCCTGCGCCACCGTCCAAGGTATCGCTACCACCAGCACCATATAAAACATCATCACCAGCACCGCCTGTTAAAACGTTTACATTGCCATCACCGTAAATTGTATCGTTGAAGTTTGATCCTGTAATATTTTCAACACCACTAATGCTGTCATTACCACCTTGACCATCATTACCAGTAACGCCTGAACCTAAGTTCACGTTTACTGGACCTGTTACAGCGCTATAATCAATATTATCAATATCATCACCACCGATAAATGTGTCGTTACCAGCACTACCAAGAATTGTATCTGCACCAGTTCCACCATCAATCGTGTCGTTACCTGCGCCACCATCTAAAGTATCATCACCTGTGTTACCTAATAATGTGTCATTTCCTAAACCACCATTAATAATGTCATCGCCAGCATCACCATCTAAGGTATTAGCAAGAGCATCACCAGTGATTGTATCATCACCGATTGAGCCAATAATGTTTTCAATATTTACTACAGAATCATCATCGCCCCCAATAACCGTAATTGTTGAAGCTGTTGCACCATTTAATGTCGCATTAATAGAAGTAATTCCTGCTGTGCTAGAATAATCAATCGTATCGCTATCCGCACCACCATCTAAAATATCATTACCAGCACTTGCGATAAATACATCATTATCGGCAAGACCAAATACGGTGTCTGCATTCGCAGAACCAGTAATTAAATCATCTTGATTAGACACATAATAAATTTCAAAATTTGTAAGCGTATCGGTTGTGCTATCACCAGCATAAGCACCTGTACCTGCAGCGATATCTAAAACAATTCCTGTACCTGTTAAGTCGTCAAAACGAACAGTATCCGTACCTGCACCACCATCTAAATCATCTGATCCACCACCGCCGCGAATAACATCGTTACCTGCCGCACCAGAAAGTGTATTTCTAAACTCGTCACCTGTTATTGAATCATCACCAGCAGATCCAACAATGTTTTCAATGTTTACAATGCTGTCATCATCGCCACCGATAACATCAACAATCACGATGTTTGAGCCATCAAGTGTCACATCAATATTTGTTATTCCGCCCAATGATGAATAATCTATTGTGTCTACTCCAGCACCACCATCTAAAATATCTAAGCCATCACTTGCATTTAAAGTATCATTACCAGCAAGGGCAAAAACTGTATCAACGCCAGTTGAACCTGTAATAATATCACCTTGGTTTGTTGTGTAATATCTTTCAAAACCAGTGAAACTATCAGTACTACCATCAACCGCATAAGTCGCAGTTTCCGCGCCAATATCAATTGTAATCCCTTGACCTGTTAAGTCATCAAAACGAATGTCATCAACGCCCAAGCCACCTGTTAAAGTATCGCTACCTGCACCACCACTGATAACATCATTACCTGATCCACCATCAATAATGTTTGCCGTACCATTACCTGTTAAGGAGTCATTATTTACAGACCCTATTAAATTTTCAATACTTGTTAATTGGTCATTACCACCTGAACCGTCGAGAACAGCTTCACCTGCTGCTAGGTTAGCATTAACAACGCCAGCCGCTGCAGAATAATCAGCAGTATCATTTCCGCTACCGCCAATTAGTTCATCATCACCCGCACCACCGATAAGCGTATCATTTCCAAGACCGCCTTCTAATTTATCATCGCCATCGCCACCATCAAGCGTATCAGCACCAGCTTGACCTTGAAGATTGTTATCCTGATTATCACCTGTCAGCGTATCATCACCAACAGACCCAATAACATTTTCAATATTACGGATTATATCGTTATCGCCACCGCCAACTGTAACTGCTGCGTCAATTGCGCCGTTCAATGTTACATCAACAGAAGTCACACCAGCTAAGCCAGAATAATCAATCGTGTCACTTGCGCCACCACCATCAATTGTATCAATACCAGCACTTGCAAAAATAATATCATCACCATTTAAGGTAGAGATAATATCCGCTGCGTTAGAGCCTGTTACTAAATCATCTTGCTGCGTCGTAACATAGCTTTCAAAATTGCTAAATGTATCTGTACTTCCATCAAGTAAAGAAGTTGCCGCTTGAACAGCAATATTTAAAGAAAT
>JAMASZ010000148.1 GCA_023301585.1 Alphaproteobacteria bacterium
ATTATTGTCGCGCGATTAAATTCACAATATATCCACGCAGAAATAATGGCGTATGTTAAGCAGACATTTATTATAATGTTTTTCTTATCTGCCTTTGTAACAACCGTATTAATGATTGCTTTGGGGCAATGGTTGTTAGAGCCAATCTTATTCATGCGTTCCAATTTAATTGCGGCGTCACAGAATCCAGAAAATCCAAAAATACCAGCATCACCTTATAATGAGACTGATGAAATTGGTGGCGCCATTGCGATTGCGCAAAAGCTCATCAGGCAAAATGCAGCAAGCATGCAACAAGTTCGTTCTGCTGCAGAAGATAAGATTCATAAGCTTGCTTATTATGACACTCTAACTGGTCTTCCAAATAGAACATTGTTTACACAAACAATCACAGAGCAGGCGTATTCTGGTGAAAAAGGTGTAACGAAACGTTTTGCCGTTATCACCTTAGATTTAGATCACTTTAAAGATATTAATGACTCGATGGGGCATAATGTTGGTGATGCTATTTTACGCGGTGTTGGTAAAAGACTACGTTCATCATTGCCAGAAAGTGCAATTGTTGCACGTGCAGGTGAGGACGAATTTGCTGTGACGATGCCGCTGAATACAGACATTAACACGTCTAAAGATTTGGCTGTTAAGATTGCTAGTTTAATCAAGGCTGAACCATTTAAAGTATTCAATGAGAGCTTCCAAATTAGATCATCAATTGGGGTGTCGACTTTCCCTGATGACGGTACGGATCCCAATGTTGTTTTGAAAAACGCAGATGTTGCATTGAACCGTGCTAAAGAAGAGGGGCGTGATCGTATTCGCGAGTACTCTGAAAACTTTGACAAGGCAGTTCAGCAACGCTTCCAAATGTTACGTGATTTACGTGATGCGCTGGAACATGAAGAGTTAAGCGTTTTCTTCCAGCCACAGTTTGATCTGAAATCTGGCGAAATTATTGGTGCTGAAGCACTTATCCGTTGGTGGAAAACTGACAAAAGTAAAGAGGGTGGTTCTTACATTTCGCCGGCAGACTTTATTCCAATTGCAGAGCAATCAGGCTTAATCGTTCCTATCGGCGCCTGGGTTATGCGCGAGGCATGTAAGACAGCTAAGATGTGGCATGAGCAAGGTAAATCTATCCGTATTGCTGTGAATGTATCTGGCGCGCAATTCTTCCAAAGTGACTTAGTTGCTTATACTAAGACAGTATTACAAGATACAGGCGTTGAGCCGCATTTACTAGAACTAGAAGTAACAGAGAGTGTCTTTATGGATGATATCTCTATTGCGGTTGAAACATTAAAGAAATTACACGAGCTTGGCGTTGAGTTAGCTATTGATGATTTTGGCACAGGATATTCCTCATTATCATACCTAAGACAGTTCAGCATTGATCGCCTGAAAATTGACCAATCATTTATTCGTAACGCACTTAATAACCCTGATGACGCTGCGATTGCGCGCACAATTATTAATCTGGGGCATTCACTTAATCTGCAAGTTATTGCGGAAGGTGTGGAAACAATCGACCATGAGAAGTTCTTAATTGAACAGGGCTGTGATGAAGTTCAAGGTTTCAGATACTCTAAACCTGTACCAAAAGAAGAATTTTGGACTTTTGTTGAGGGCTATAAAGGTAAACTTCAAGGCTTTGATTAATCAATTCTTACTTGCCTAGCTTATAAGCACCGCTTATAAGTTTTTACATGACAAAAGAAACCCTTACATCCTCTAAATCATCAGCATTATCTGGTCAGGTTAAAATTCCTGGAGATAAATCTATTTCACATCGTTCTTTAATGTTTGGCGGTCTTGCCATTGGCGAGAGCGTTATTCATGGATTACTAGAAGGCGAAGATGTCCTTCACACAGCGCAGGCGATGCGGGAAATGGGCGCGACTATCACTTGTGATGACCAAAATATTTGGCGCACGCAGGGCGTTGGTATTGGCGGGTTAAAAGAGCCGTCAACTATAATAGAAATGGGGAATAGCGGGACGTCAACGCGTCTTCTTATTGGTCTTGTTGGCGGTCATAATATAACGGTTCAATTCTCTGGTGATGCTTCCCTTAATAAACGTCCCATGAATCGCGTTATTAAACCGCTTGAAATGATGGGCGCAACTTTTACGTCACGTGAGGGGGGACGACTACCATTAAGCGTGAGCGGACCAGAAACGTTGAAACCAATTGAGTATAAATTACCAGTAGCATCAGCTCAGGTGAAATCCGCTGTGTTATTGGCAGGTTTAAGTGCAATGGGTAAGACAACCGTTATTGAAGAAACACCTACCCGCGATCACACAGAAAACATGCTCCGCCATTTCGGTGTACGTGTCGATGTTGAAACGCTGGAGGGTGGCACACAAGTAATTTCGATTGAAGGGCAGAAAGATCTAACCGCTACTGAGGTACATGTCCCTAGCGATCCTAGTTCTGCTGCATTTCCAACTGTCGCCGCTTTGTTACATGCAGGTTCAGAAATCAAGATGGATAATGTTTTGATGAATGACCGTCGTAATGGGGTTTATATTACGCTCCAAGAAATGGGTGCAGATATTAGATTTGAAAATGAACGTGTCGAAGCAGGCGAGCAAGTTGCCGATTTGGTTGTGACAGGCAATAATCCTCTAAAGGGTATTGATGTTCCTGCTATACGTGTTCCATCGATGATTGATGAGTTCCCAATTTTGGCTGTCGCCGCCTCTCTTGCAGAAGGTACAACGACTATGACTGGGTTGGAAGAGTTACGCGTTAAAGAAAGCGACCGTTTGCTTATGATGTATGAAGGTTTGAAAGCTTGTGGCGTTAATTTAGAGATGGGTGAAGATAGCTTAACGATTCACGGTAACGGTCAACCGCCTAAAGGCGGTGTAAAAGTTAAAACTTCCCTTGACCACCGTATAGCAATGAGTTTCATGGTTTTGGGGGCTGTTTCTATTGACCCTGTAACCATTGATGATGGCGCACCAATTAAAACAAGTTTCCCAAATTTCATCGATTTGATGAATGGTTTGGGTTGTAAGATTGCGTGATAATGATGAACGATAATCAAAAACCAATAATAATTGCGATTGATGGGCCCGCGGCGAGCGGTAAAGGCTCTCTCGCGAAGAAGTTGGCTAAAGAGTTAAATTATGATTTTCTTGATACGGGAGCTTTATACCGTCGTGTTGCACTGAATATCCTTGATAATGGCGATGATATTAACGATGAATCAATAGCTGTCAGGGCTTCGCTTGATTTTAACGAAAATCTGGACGTTAAAACCTTGGAAGATGAGCGTCTTAGAAGCGATACTATCGGCTCCGCCGCATCGGTTGTGGCGCAATTTGGAAAAGTGCGCCAAGCTTTGATAGATTTTCAACGTAATTTTGGTGCTAAAGCCAGTCTGGGAGCGGTTTTAGATGGTCGTGATATAGGGACAGTTATCTGTCCAAATGCGCAAATTAAGTTGTTTATTACTGCCACAGCAGAAAAAAGAGCCAAAAGACGCCATAAAGAGTTGCAATCTCGCGGAATAAACGCTACATATGGCGACGTTTTAGCAGAGATGCAGGAACGAGATGAACGAGACTCAGTCAGGCTTAACCCTCACTTAGAACCAGATCATCAAGTTAATATAATTGATACATCAGATATGACCCCAAATGAGGTTATGAATGTTGCATTAGATATCATTAATAATCGCTCTTAAATTTCTTCTAAAGCATTGAAAAACACCAGTCACGCTCGGGTACGCCCAAAAAGAGATGTGGCTGATTGTTTATTCAGACTATTGAAAGGACTATTATTATGGCTCAAGCAGCTAAAAATATACAAGATAGAACAGAATCCGCAGAGTTTGCCGCTTTGTTGGAAGATTCTATGAAAAGCCAAGCTTACGAAGGCTCGGTTGTTAAAGGCAGAATTATTGAAGTACAAAATGATGCCGTCATCGTTGATGTCGGCCTCAAATCTGAGGGACGTGTTTCACTACGTGAATTCGCTCGTCCTGGTCAGGAACTAGAAATCAATGTTGGTGATGAAGTTGAAGTTTTCGTTGATCGCATGGAAGATCGCAATGGGGAAACGGTATTAAGCCGTGAAAAAGCCCGTCGTGAAGAAGCATGGGTTGAGATGGAACAATCACTCAACAAGAACGAACGCGTTACCGGAATTATCTTCGGTCGTGTTAAAGGTGGTTTCACAGTTGATCTTGGTGGCGCAGTTGCGTTCTTACCTGGTTCACAAGTTGATATCCGTCCTATTCGTGATATTTCTCCACTAATGGGTACACCACAACCATTCATGATTTTGAAAATGGATCGTGCGAGAGGAAACATTGTTGTTTCTCGTCGTGCTGTTCTTGAAGAAAGCCGTGAAGAAGCAAGATCAGACTTGATGGAAAACATCAAAGAAGGTTCAGTTGTACAGGGTGTTGTTAAAAACATTACTGACTACGGTGCATTCGTTGATCTTGGTGGCGTTGATGGTTTATTACACGTTACTGATATTTCTTGGAAACGCGTTAACCACCCAACAGAAGTACTACAGATTGGTCAAAACATTGACGTACAAATCGTACGTTTCAATGAAGAGACACAACGTATTTCACTTGGTATGAAGCAGTTAGAAGCTGATCCATGGGATGGCGTTGATGCTAAATTCGCTCTTAAATCGACTCACAAAGGTCGTGTTACAAACATCACTGACTACGGTGCGTTTGTTGAGTTAGAAGATGGTATCGAAGGTCTAGTACACGTTTCTGAAATGTCTTGGACTAAGAAGAACGCACACCCAAGTAAGATTGTTTCTACTTCTGAAGAAGTTGAAGTAATGGTACTTGAGATTGATCTTGAAAAGCGTCGTATCTCATTAGGTATGAAGCAGTGTCAAGAAAATCCATGGAACGACTTTGCGACTAAGCATAAAGTTGATGATATTATTGATGGTGAAATCCGTAATATTACCGAGTTTGGTTTATTCGTCGGCGTTGATGATGACATTGATGGTATGGTTCACTTATCCGATATTTCTTGGGAAGACCAAACTGAAGATGTAATCAAGCCGTTCAATAAAGGTGATAAAGTTAAGGTGAAAATCCTTGATGTTGATCCTGAAAAAGAACGTGTTGCTCTTGGTATCAAACAACTTAGCGATGACCCATTTGAGGGTGCTATGAAAGGCATGGCAAAAGGAGCAGTTGTTACTTGTACTGTTTCTGATGTCTTGGCGACCATGGTTAAAGTTGACGTGAATGACGGTGTGACTGGTGTAATCAAGAAAGTTGATCTTTCTCGTGAGCGCTCAGAGCAACGTACTGATCGTTTCGCTGTTGGTGAAAAAGTTGATGCGAAAGTAACGTCCGTTGATCATAAAGCCCGTAAGGTTACTTTATCGATTAAGGCACGTGAAATTGACGAAGATAAACAAGCATTAGAAGAGTTTGGTTCTACAGAATCAGGTGCTTCTCTTGGTGATATCCTTGGCGCAGCTTTGAAAAGCAGTGACGACAAAAAAGATAAATAAGTCTTTTAAAATATAAATTTTTTAAAAAGGAGCTTCTTGTAAGCTCCTTTTTTATTACCAGAGCGTGATTTTTGTCCCTTTTTTAGCAAAAAACCCTTTTTATTCAATGTTTTGCTTCATATTACCCTTGACGCGCCATCGGAATCTAAGGCATCTTAAAAAGATATTAGAGTTATATGGTTATAAACTAAAACCTTTGGGAGAAATGGGAAGATGACAAAATCTGAACTCATACAACGCCTAGCAGATAGAAACCCGCATTTATTTTTGCGTGATATTGAAAAAATCGTAGATACATTTTTTGATGAAATCACGAATGCGTTAGCAGAAGGAAACCGTGTAGAGCTTAGGGGCTTCGGTGCATTTTCTGTGAAACATCGCGAGGCACGCACAGGACGTAACCCACGTACAGGTGAAACAGTTCAAGTTGAAGCGAAGCGTCTACCTTTCTTTAAGACTGGTAAGGCACTACGTGAGAAGCTAAACGAAGAAGCATAATCACGACACCTAGTGCCTTATAAAGGCGCTTGTGTATCATTTAAACATATTTGGAGTAGAACATGGCATTTTTGCGCGGATTGTTGGCGCTACCTCTTATCGTAGCAATCGTCTTGTTTGCGATATCTCATACGGAAAAAGTCTCCATAACTCTTAATCCATTTTCCTCAGCTATCGAATTACCTCTTTTTATCGTTACCCTAGCATTTTTAATTATGGGCTTTATCATTGGTGCGGTTATTTCTTGGTTTAGTATGCATAGCGTTCGCAAAACTAACCGCCAGCAGAAAAAGACTATCAAAAACCTTGAAAAAGAGCTTGAGAAGTCTAAAGAACAGTTAGATGAAAAGTTAATAAAACCGTCAGTTACTGACTTAACACCAATTGAACCATCGAAAGTTAGTTAATATGTCCTCTAACTATCCTGTTTACTGTGCTCTTGATACTACTGATATGGAGCGCGCACTTTTTCTCGCGGGTGAAATCACCGAAGCAGGGTGTTGTATAAAATTAGGGCTAGAGTTCTTTAATAGCCATGGACCGCAAGGCGTTAAAAAAATCCAAGACGCTTATCCCGATTTACCGCTTTTCTTAGATTTAAAATACCACGATATTCCAAACACGGTCGCAAGTGCGATTCGCTCTGTGGTGTTTCACGTGAAACCAACTTATTTAAATGTGCATGCGGCTGGTGGGTTGGAAATGATGCGTCTAGCGAAGGAAGCGTGCCCAGATGGTACTAAATTGTTGGCGGTTACAATCCTTACAAGCCTTGATGAACAGTCTTTACAGGGTGTTGGATATAAGGAAAACTTGTCCGAACGCGTTCTTCAAATGGCAAAGCTAACAAAAGAGGCTGGTTTAGACGGGGTTGTTTGCTCTTCTCATGAAATTGAAGCTATTCGAAAAGCGTGCGGTGACGATTTCATTTTGATGGTGCCGGGTATTCGTCCAGTGGGGAGTGAACATGGTGATCAAAAACGTGTCATGACACCGAACCAAGCTATGGAAAAAGGCGCTACACATTTGGTTATTGGTCGTCCAATCACTAAAAGCGAAAATCCTAAAAAAGCAGCACAAGATATTTTACAATCTTTGAAATAAAGGTTCACATGACCCAAAATACAAAAGTAAAAATCTGCGGATTATCGACTCCTGAAACACTCACAAAGGCAATAGAAGACGGTGCGGATTATATTGGTTTAGTATTTTATGAACCATCTCCACGCCATGTCTCAATAGAAGTGGCATCGTATCTTGGTGCGTCAATACCGGCTCATATTCAAATTGTTGGATTGTTTGTAAACCCCTCTGATAAGGGCCTACAAGAATTTTTAGACGCCGTTCCGCTTTCGATGATACAGCTTCATGGAAACGAAACTCCGAGTCGCGTAAGTGAGATAAAAGAGCAGTTTAAGTTACCTGTTATGAAGGCAATTTCAATTAATGATGAAACTGATTTATCAAGCGTATCGGAATTCGAGAGTGTCGCAGACTGGATTTTGTTTGACGCAAAAGCGGAGCAACTCCCCGGTGGTAACGGTAAGGTTTTTGACTGGAATATCTTAAAAGATTTAAAGTTATCGAAACCATGGATGCTTGCTGGTGGGTTAACGGCAGATAATGTGCAAGACGCTCTTAAAATTCTCTCACCCGATGCTGTTGATGTGTCTAGTGGTGTTGAAAGTGTAAAAGGGCAGAAGGATATTGATAAAATTGCCTCTTTTCTTGAGCGCGTAAAAAGTGCATAACATTGCCTATGAGCACAAATATAAAACAAGACAATCAAATTAATTCCTTGCGCAACATGCCTGACGACAAAGGTCACTTTGGTCTTTATGGTGGGCGTTATGTCGCGGAAACCCTTATGCCCTTAATCTTAGAGGTTGAGAAGGCGTGGCATGAAGCCCGCGATGATGAGAGTTTCTGGGAAGAATTTCACGAGTTAGCGCGTAATTACGTGGGGCGTCCTTCGCCGCTTTATTATGCAGCAGCGACGACCAAGCATTTAGGTGGTGCGAAAGTTTACTTTAAACGTGACGAACTGAACCATACAGGTGCGCATAAGATTAACCATTGTTTGGGACAAATCTTAGTTGCTAGGCGTATGGGTAAACCGCGCATTATTGCAGAAACTGGTGCAGGACAACACGGCGTTGCGACGGCAACTGTATGCGCGTTATTTGATATGCCCTGTACTGTCTTTATGGGTGCAGAAGATATAGAGCGCCAGAAACCGAATGTGTTTCGTATGAAATTATTGGGCGCTGAGGTTGTGCCTGT
>JAMASZ010000149.1 GCA_023301585.1 Alphaproteobacteria bacterium
AATAAAGTAAACTCGGTTGAGGTAATTGCTAAAAATATAGCTGTCGCAGACGATGTGAAGGAAGAGATTAGGATTGCTCTAAAGGGCATAGCTGGCGTTTACGATTGGCGCTCCTCTAATAGTTCGTTCTTAAACGCGCTTGCTGTTGAACGTAATGTTATGTTTTTAATCTTAACGCTGATTATTTTGGTTGCGGCGTTTAACATTATCTCATCTATGATTATGCTCGTGAAGGATAAAGGCAAGGACATTGCCATCATGCGTACAATGGGTGCAACGCAGAAAAACGTACTTAAAATATTTGTACTTACAGGCGCCAGTATTGGCTTTTTCGGAACTATGGCAGGGGCATTGTTAGGAATTTTATTCGCGCTTAATATTGAATCTATCCGCCAGTTCTTAGAGGGATTAACCAACACAGAGCTATTTGCAGATGAAATTTACTTTCTCTCACAGTTGCCCGCAGTAGTGAATTGGCAAGAGGTGGCGTTGGTCGTTGGTATGGCGTTGGTGTTATCAATAGGTGCTACGATTTATCCAGCTTGGCGCGCGTCACGTCTCGACCCTGTGGAGGCATTGCGCTATGAGTAATAAAATTATTTTAGTAACTGACGCCTTAACCAAGGTTTACACTCAAGCTGATCAAAACTTAACCGTTCTTCATAATGTTGATGTGTCTGTTAAGTCGGGTGAGATTGTTGCGCTTGTGGGACCAAGTGGCTCTGGTAAATCAACGTTCCTTCAAATGGTGGGTTTGCTCGACCAGCCGACTAAGGGAATGCTGTCTATCAATGGTGAAAATGTAGCTGGCCTATCGGCTGGAGAACGCACCTTAAAACGTCGTGAATTCATTGGTTTCATATACCAATTTCATTATTTGTTGCCAGAGTTTTCCGCGATTGAAAACGTGATTATCCCCCAAATGATTGCAGGAAAATCACGTGAAGAGGCTCGTGAACGTGGTGTTGAATTATTAACATCTCTTAAACTTGATTACCGTTTAGAACATCGTCCAGCAACCATGTCTGGTGGTGAGCAACAACGTGTGGCTATTGCACGCGCGTTAGCGAATAATCCTAAATTACTATTAGCTGACGAACCAACAGGAAACCTTGACCCAGAAACATCGGAAACCGTGTTTGAATTGTTAATGACCCTTGTTCGTGACACAGGCGTCGGCGCCATCATTGCTACTCATAACATGAACATAGCCGAACGCATGGACCGTATCCTAGAGCTTAAAAACGGTCGCATCATGAGCTACTAGGATGAAGAGACCAATGACTATTCTCTTTTTAATTTTGTTTACCTTAGGCGGACTTTTGGGCGCTTATATGCTCTTTGTGGAGCCATTCCAAATTAAAGTTGTTGAACATGAAGTTGTCACAAGTAAATGGGGTGATGAAGAGCCATTACGCATCGCGTTGATTGCTGATGTTCATGCTATCAAACCTTGGATGACAGTTAAACGTATCAGTAAAATTGTTCAAAAAACAAATGAGCAAGCACCAGATATTATTTTACTTCTAGGTGATTATGTTTCGACACATCCTTTCGGAATTCAACCAAAACCAGAAGAGGGGCTAAAGCCTTACGAAAAACTATCTGCGCCTTGTGGCGTTCATGCGGTTTTAGGAAATCATGACTTACATGGTTCTGTCGGGTGGCCCGAAGCGTTGAGGAAAACCAGCCTTTCAGTTCTTGAAAATAAAGCCGTAAAAATTGATTGTGCAGGACGTGATTTTTGGCTGGGTGGTTTAGAAGATTTATGGTGGCAAAATGCGGATATTACTAAAACTATCAGCCAAGTCACTGACTCTCGCCCTGTTGTGATGATGATGCATAACCCTGATTTATTTGCTGAAATGCCCGAGCGCGTAGCTTTAAGTGTTGCTGGGCACACTCATGCTGGACAGATTAGGTTTCCGTTTGTTGGAGCGTTAGAGCGTGTTATTCCTTCTAAGTATGGAGAGCGTTACAGTTACGGATATATTCAAGAGAATGGAAAAGACTTGGTTGTTTCGGGCGGTTTAGGCACGACAGGTATTCCTCTTCGCCTTTTAAATCCACCTGAAATTGTTATTGTCACTTTGAAAGGTGGAAAATAGTACCTTTTGCCTATATTTCACATAGTTTAAAATGCTAGTCTGCCCTTATGCCTAACCACGCTGAATTTATACATTTGCACACGCATTCTGCCTATTCTCTGGCAGAGGGGGCCTTACGCACAAAAGAGATTGTTGAGCTTTGTGTTGCTGACAAAATGCCTGCAGTGGCAATTACAGACACAAATAACCTTTTTGGTGCGCTTGAGTTCGCAACCGCAGCAAGTGCTAAGGGGGTTCAATCTATTCTTGGGTGTCAGTTAGCAATCGGTGAAGATCGAAAGCAACTTGTATTTTTGGTTCAAAACGATATTGGTTATAAAAATTTATCAAAGCTTGTTAGTGATGCCTATATGCTTGGTGAAGACACCTCAGAAGTTTTTGCGAATTTTGACGCGCTTCAAGATTGTAGTGAGGGTATAATTTGCTTGTCTGGCGGAACGCTTAGCGGTTTCCGTGAAGAAAAAGACCTGCTTAAATTAAAAGAAATTTACGGCGATCGTTTTTACATTGAACTTCAACGTCACGGTATGCGCGAAGAAGAAGCACATGAAGAAGCGCTAATTAATATTGCCTATGAGCATAATATCCCTTTAGTGGCGGCGAATGATTGCTATTTTAAGGACGCGACAATGCACGAAGCGCATGATGCGCTTCTATGTATAGCAGGAGGTCGTTACATCACAGAAGAAGACAGGCGACGTGTAACGAAAGAACACAGTTTTAAATCACCGAAAGAAATGATTGAATTATTTTCTGATATCCCAGAAGCAATTCAAAACACTGTCGTAATCGCCCAAAGATGCTCATATCTTTTAAAGCATATTGACCCAATTCTACCTCCTTTTACTGAAGAGGGTGGTGAAGCAGAGTATTTAGAATTAGAACGCCAGGCTAAAGAAGGTCTTAAATGGCGCGTGGAAAATTATGCTCAAGACGAAGATCCACAGCCTTATTTTGATAAGATGGATTATGAGCTGGGTATCATTAAAGAGATGGGCTTTCCTGGTTACTTCTTAATTGTTTCTGACTTTATCAAATGGGCAAAAGACCAAGATATTCCAGTTGGACCGGGTCGTGGTTCTGGTGCTGGTTCTGTCGTTGCTTGGGCATTAAAAATTACCGACCTTGACCCGCTGAAGCTTGGATTGCTTTTTGAGCGTTTTTTGAACCCAGAGCGTTTATCAATGCCAGATTTTGATATCGACTTTTGTCAGGACAGACGTGGTGAAGTTATTAACTACGTGCAAGAAAAATATGGGCGTGACCGCGTGGCGCAAATTATTACCTTTGGTAAGTTACAAGCGCGTGCGGTTGTACGTGATGTCGGACGCGTGCTTCAAATGCCATATTTTGCCGTTGACCGTATTTCGAAGATGATACCGAATAACCCTGCACAACCAACAACACTTCAGGAAGCCTTAGACGCAGATGCTGATTTCCGATTGGAAGTTGATAAGGACGAAACGTCACGGAAACTGATTGATATAGCCCTAAAGCTTGAAGGGTTATTTCGTCATGCTTCAACTCACGCAGCTGGCTTGGTGATTGGTGATAGACCGTTGCATGAACTGGTGCCGCTTTATCGTGATCCACGTTCTGATATGCCGGTCACGCAATTTAACATGAAGTATGTTGAATCTGCTGGCTTGGTGAAATTTGATTTCTTAGGGCTTAAAACGCTTACGGTTGTTCAAATGGCTGTTAAGTTTATTAAAGAAACCACCGGCAAAGAATATGACATGCTGGCATTGCCGTTAGATGATAAGGCCAGTTATGACCTCATGGCATCAGGTGTTTCTACTGGCGTTTTCCAATTGGAAAGTACGGGTATGAAGGACATTTTAAGGAAAATGAAGCCTAGCCAGTTTGAAGAAATTATCGCGCTTGTTTCCCTTTATCGACCTGGTCCAATGGATAATATTCCAACTTATATCAGTAATAAGAACGGTGATACAGAGCCTGATTATATGCACCCTAAATTGAAACCAATTTTGGAAACGACATATGGCATTTTGATTTACCAAGAGCAAGTATTGCAAGCGGCACAAATTTTGGCGGGCTATACACTTGGGGGTGCGGATTTCTTACGTAAGGCGATGGGGAAGAAAATTAAAGAGGAGATGGATAAACAGCGCGAAAAGTTTATGACGGGCGCGGCTGAACATAACGATGTGCCGTCCGAACAAGCGTCCGCTATCTTTGATCAAATTGCAAAATTCGCAGGCTATGGCTTTAACCGTGCACATGCTTCTTGTTACGCGCTGATTGCGTATCAAACGGCATGGCTGAAGGCTAATTATCCGCATGAATTTATGGCGGCGTCAATGACGCTTGATGCTGGTAATACGGATAAGCTTAGTATCTTTAAGCAAGAATTAGACCGCATGAAGATACCATTGCTTCAGCCTGATATTAATAGATCTGATGTTATGTTTCGTGTCGAAGAGTTTGAGGGTAAAAAATCAGTCCGTTATGCCCTTGCAGCCCTAAAGGGTGTCGGTGAAGCCGCAATGGAAAAAATTGTGACTGAACGAGAAGAGAGCGGAAAATATAAAGATATTACAGACTTTATTAACCGATTAGATCCCAAAGCCATGAATAAGCGTCAATTTGAAGGGCTTGTAAGTGCAGG
>JAMASZ010000150.1 GCA_023301585.1 Alphaproteobacteria bacterium
ACGTTCGTAATGCTTACGCAATACAGCTTTAATATCCGCTTCATACTGGCTAAAATCAATTATCCTAGCGTTACGCGCATAATTTAATTGAAACGCCTTGTTCATCTTCATAAATACAGGGCGTAACTCTTTAATCAAAACTTGTTCTAATTTAAGTTTTTGGGATAGCTCACGCTTGGCTATAGTCTGTCTTTTAATTGATAATTTCATTTAAACTGTTGCTGGTATCAGATTTGTGTTTTTAACAATGTTTTGAGATGTCGCCTCTAAAGCTAAGTCAGATTTATCTACAGTTAACCAGTTTGATTGGTTAGATTGCAAGTTAGATGTGTCCGTCAAAATTTCAGCAATAGACGAATTATCAGGCGCAGTGTATCCGTTTGTGGCAAGCCTTGTGCTTATCGCGGTATCAATACGCCCTAATTCAGTTGAAAGCTCTGTGCGAACGTCTGCAACGCTTATATTGTTCAATGCCGTAATATCACTTGTCAATGCTATTCCTGTTAAATCAGTATTTACAAGCGTGTCCGTTTTTGCCTTAACATCGTCAACATTGGCGTCTATAATATCAACCTTTGAAACCAATGCCGTATCGTCATAGTTTGATAGCGCGTTAGTGTTAGCCAATATAGCCGTAATACTTGCGTTGTCAGGGGTTATCGTGTTGAACCCTGTAGCCGTTGACCAATCGCCCTGATTTACTTGCAATTCGTTGGTGTCTGCAAGAATAGAGTTAACTATGGTTTGTGTCGCCAGTGTCGAAACATCAGCCTTAAAGTCATTCGCCACCGCTTGCATAGCAGTCACAACATCGCTTGCGGTTATATCATTAAGCCCTGAAATGTCTGAGGCTCTTGCTAGGACGGGTGAAGCCTCAATCTCACTCAATATAGGCAATACATCTAACATACCACCTGAACGCTCTAAATCTGCCCTGATAGCCGCGACAACCGCTACTTGGTCAAGGTTTGTGTTCCCGATAGCTTGAACTATAGCGTCTATAAGCTGTTGGCCATCGCCTTCATTAATGAGCGCGGCTTCAATTTCTGCCGTTGTTGGTACTGCCGCCGTAACATCTGCGCTTGAAATGTTATTTAAATTACCAACATTTGTTGTTAGGGTGTCGATTTTCGTTTCATTCGCATCAACTTGAGCGATAATTGCATTTTGCGATACAGTGACGTTTGTAGCGGTTGCAATGCCTGTCAAATCCGTATTAACTAAGGTGTCAGTTTTGGCTTTTATATCATCCACGTTCGCATCAATAACATCTACCTTGCCGATGAGGATTGTGTCGTCATATGCCGTTACGCTTGTAACCGCGCCATCCGTCCCCCTCATATCCGTATTTGATGTTGTAACAGCAACTGTTGTTACATTGGCAACAGTATCTATAGCAGGGTCAAAAGTTGATAAACCTGTTACATCCGATTTGAAAGTGTCTTGTCTATTTGATGCTGTAAAGTAAGAATAAATATCTGCTTCTGTTGGTGCAGTTCCGCCACCAATTCCAGCTATTGCAGTATTTATTGTTGTGTCTGTTACTTCAGCTGATCCATCCCAATTGATGAACCCTTGCCCCAACAATGTTGTTCCGTCAAAAAACCTGACACCGTATGTACCAGCAACTGCTGTTGGCATATCACCTTGATAGATAGCTAATACACCTAATTCTGTGCATGATATATCACCACCAACTTGCACTCCTGAGCTATTGTAAACCCTTGCTGTAACTGTTAAACCGCTATCTTTTGAAGGGTCGCCATAAAATTCTAATTCATTAGCCATTTACGCCACCACCCATGTTTCAACACCGCCAGTAATGACGCGCTTATATAAAATACCATCAGTGCCTTCGGTTATTTCCGCTTTTAAATCTGCTGGTGTCCAGCCCAGCATTAAAGTTTCATCGTCGTCATTTACAAGTGATGTTGTTGTTGTTCCGTTTTGACTTCTTAATGTGGGGGTGTATGTTTGTGTTCCATTCTGGACAACTACTGTAATAGGGACATCAGCAATAATAACTCCAGCATCCAAATCACCCACCAACAACACAGTTCCAGTTGTCGTTTCGTTAGCTACCTGACCAGATGCTGGGTGTTTCTGGTCTTGCTTAGAAGAAATTGTAACCCCATTTCTAAGTAATGGCACGGTGTATTCTAAAACTAATGAGCTTGTTGCTGTGTTCCAAGAGTAAACCTTTGCTGTGCCTTCGTAAGGACTCGCAATTGCTATCCCTGAGTTACCGCCATCACCAACATCATCAATAAAAAATGGCTGGGCGACAACTTGAGACATTGCGCTAGTGGGCATTAACGGGCTTGCCGAGCTACCCGCGCTATCAGCCCCAGAATAGGCGGTAATTAATCCAGTTGCTAAAACCCTTGTCGCGCCATCTGGCTCATAATCCGTGTCACTTGCGCCAGTACCAACACCTACAGCGGCGTCAAAATCAACTGGAAGTCCTGGATTAACACCAGTACCAAGCGTACTATTAAGAAAGCCTGTTACATTGTCTCTAGTAAAAAACTCAACTTGAGTATTGGCGTAAGGCGCTGAAACTTGCCCCGACCTTGGCCACGTTATCCCGTCATTCGTAAGAGGCATAACTAAACGAGAATCTGTGAAGGTGTTTGTACCTGTAACACCGTCAATATTTGACATTGCTGAAGTAATTCCTGTCATCATTGGGTTTGTGCCCGACAAGATAAATTCTTTATTACCGTCTGTTTCTAATACATAATGTTGCCACGGTGTTAAGGCTATATCTTCCTGCCCTTGCGTGACGACACCGTTACCATCTGTTAATTTAATAACATTATCTAGAGGGCCGTTTACAACAAAAATAAACCCTCTGTCAGACGCGGATTGTTGATATTCGTTGCTGTCTCTAAAGGCAAAAAGAAAAGTGAATTTAAACGAAAGACCATAACTAAGTAAACCCATAGGGGTTTCAGCATTACCATCTATGGCTTCGCTAACACCGTAAAATCCTTGTGTAGACGTTATGATTGCCCCGTCTGATAATCCTGTAAAACAGATAGGCTCTCCTAGGCTCATAAACTCACGATACAAAACCGTACCAGAATTAAAGTCTGAACCGTTTGCGTAGACTTCAACCACGTTTCCGTCACCCAATGAGCAACCTTGAACCTTGCCTGTATTGGTATATCCGACTGAAAGAACCGTTAAAGCTGGTTGTCCCGCATTAGCAAGTAAAGATTGCCCAAGACCAAGCGTTGAGCCTGCGGCAACCGCACCCACTTCGTCCGCACTTGGAGAATTATTTGCAAATACCTTCATGAGTATGCAATCCCTGTTAAATCACCGCTTGTATATGTAAGCGTTTTTGTCAAATCAATCCCCGCAGGCGTATCGCCTGATAAAACAATAGATGTTAACACGCCCGCTGTATAATTTAATGTTTTTGTTATCGTGTCTGTTTCGTTTATATAAACGATGCTGGTCAATTCTCCACCCGTATAATTTAAACTATAATCCAATGATACTAGGTTTTTACTAACGCTTTCAAAGTAATCCCCCGATGAACCTGTTTCGCCCTTAACACCTTGAATACCTGTACTAGATAGGCTTAAAACGTTTTGAATATGATTAACATCAAGGATTAAACAAGCATCACTGTTAACTTCAAGATCAACTGTTTTATTGTTTACAGATATAGTAGCGCAAGTCATTATTGCACCTCAAAATAAAGCTTATTCGTACTTACATCATACGTTCCTAAAGTTATACGAACTCTAAAACGCGCTTCCTTTTTTTGCGGCATATCATCGCTCCATTCCATAGATAGCGTTATAATGCCATTAGGAGCGTCTGATATAGTTGTGACCATATTG